>JANXCK010000073.1 GCA_025060055.1 Fimbriimonadales bacterium
ACTCAGGGGCAGGCGTTGCAGGTGCGCAAAGATGTCCTCGCGCAGTTGCGCCGTGAGGCGTTGCCCCGCCAACGCCAAGTAGTACACCTGCCCATACGAGAAGAACCACTTCAGTGCGAACACCCCAATCACGGTCAGCGAGACGCGATTGAGCGCCGCCGCATCGCGCATGTCCATCGACTTAATCACTTGCTCCAGCAAGTAGGCAGTAAAGCCAGTGATTGCGGTTACGCCTACCGAGCAGAGGATGGCGACGGCGAGCGGGCGCCACTGCGCCGCCACATAGCGCCAAAATCGGCGTTCCACAGCGTCCACGCTGTGATTCTACCTCGCAGGGAACCCCTTGCACGGACGATGGGTATAATTCAACGGCGGAAGGTGAATTTTCTGACTCGCTGTGCCGATAATCGACTCGAACAGGAGAGTTGCGGATGGCACGAAAGTTGCTGTGTTCCGAATCGGACGAACCCACACGGGAGGGAAATCGATGAGAGGGCTTGTGCTTTGTTTGGGGCTTGCCCTGATAGCCGCGCTATGGGCGCAGCGCGTTGAGGGCGCGTATCGCCTCCATCCGGAAGATATTATCCGCGTGCACATTGTGGGGGAGCCTGAGTTTTCCGTGCCGCAGATTCGTATCTCACGGGATGGGCGCATCTCGTTGCCCAGCATCGGCGAGATTCAAGCAGCAGGACTGACCCCCACTGAACTGGAAGAACGCATTCGGCAACGCTTTCGCGAAAAGCGCATTCTCAAGGACGCGCTCGTTGCCGTCGCGATTTTGGAGTTCCATCGCCCGCGCGTGTCGGTGCTGGGGTTCGTGTTCCGTCCAGGCACCTACGAGTTCAAAGAGGGCGACCGTATCACAGAAGCACTCTCGCTGGCAGGCAGCCCGAACTACGAACGCGCTCGCCTGCAGGACGCCTGGATGCAACGCGCCGACGGCACCAAAATCAAACTCGACCTGTACCGCCTCCTCTACGAAGGCGATACAAGCCTGAACATCGACCTCCAAGACGGCGACACGATCTATGTGCCTGAGGAGACCCAGAACCGCTACTTCGTCGGCGGGCAGGTAAAGCGTCCCGGTCTTTACACTTGGCGTCCCGGCTTGACCGTGCTGGACGCCCTCTCCCAAGGCGGATGGGAGACCGAGCGCGCCCGTCTGAGCCAGACCTTTGTCGTGCGCCAGAAACCTGACGGCACACGAGAGCGAATCCGCGTCGACATGGTGCGCCTGCTCAACAAAGGCGATATGAGCCAGAACATCGAGCTGCAACCAGGCGATGTGGTCTATGTTTCGGAAACGAACACGCCCAACTACGACCAAATCTACCGCATCTTGTCGGTGTTCTGGATTCTGCGCCAGCTGGACTACGGACGCTCGCTATGGCGACCGTAAGAGGGAGGTATTAGGCAATGAATTTATGGCATGCACTCAAGCTGCTTAAACGGCGCTGGTGGATTATTGTCTTGATTACAGGTGTTGTGACAGGCGCAGTGTTTGCTTACTACTACTCGCAGCCGCGCGAGTGGGAAGGCTTCGCAGTGATTGCTGAGTACCGCTCGCTGCAGGCGAACCGCACGGTCATCTACCCCGACCCCTACTCGCTCCAAGTTGACCTCATCACGCGCCTGCAGAACATTGCTAATGTGGTGGGCAGCTATGGCGTGCTGCTCAGCACTTGGCGTGAAATCAAAGACAGCGGTCAATGGGAACCTGCTGAGCGCATCAAGCAGACCGTACCCCTCAACGAACAGGACTTCGCGGGCGTGGTGGACTTGGTGAACCGCTCCGAAATCAAGCCGATTCCCAACACAGAGTATCTCAGCATCACCCTCAGAACGCAGGGCGATATCGAAGTCGCGCCACGGCAAGCGCAGTATGTGATGGATGTGTGGCTGCGCAAGTTCCAAGAGCAGTATAGCGCGCTTAACAGCCAGACGGCGCGCCCCTCGCGCGAGTTCGTGGAGCAAGAGTATCGCCAAGCACAGCGCGATTACGAACGCGCCACACGCCGACTCAGCGAGTACCTGAACCAAAACAAGGATGTAATTCAATCACAGAATCAAACCAACATCTTGCTCCAGTCCATTTCGCGGGCGGAAGTGCAACTGTACGACGCGGAAGTGGCGCGTCAGTCGGCAGCGGCACGCACCGCGCGGCTCGCACAGCAACTACGCCAAGAAGAGCAACGCTCTGGCGGCGGGCGCTACCGCAAGCTCAGCGAGGTCATCCGCAAAAACCCCGTGCTACAAGAGCTCGAACAGAGCCTTGCTCGCGCACAGAATGACCTCGAAGCGCAGAAAGCACAAGGGCGCGATGAGAACCACCCCGAGTACAAGCGCATCGCCGAGCGCATCAAAGACCTCGAGCAACAACTCCGTGAACAGCAAAAGACCATCTTGGAAGCAGAAACCGTTGGAATCAACAGCCTGTACGAAGCGCTGGAACGCGAATATGTGCAAGCCTTAGTGGAGAATCGGGTTGCGGAGCGGCGCGTCGCGGAACTGCGCAAGCAACTGGCGGAGCTCCGCTCACGCTTGGAAGGACTGCCTGAAAAACAGCGGATTGCAGAAGAGCTGACCTTGCAGGTACAGCTGGCAGAGGGCAAGGTTCGCTTGCTCAAGCAGAAACTGGACGAGGCGCTCACCCGCGAGAGCGAGCTGCAAACCGCAGGCTTTGTGAAGATTATCGACGGTCCGAGCGCACGCCCTGTGGACAAGCGTATTCCGCTGCGCGTTGCGTTGGCGTTCGCGCTGAGCCTCATCCTCTCCACGGGTCTGGTGCTGTTGCTGGGGCAGGTGGATCAGGGGGTCTACACACCCAGCCAAGCCGAAGCGTTGTTCGGCGTGCCAGTCGTCGCTGCGTTGCCGCGCTTGACCCGCGCCCTGCTCGCCCGCGACCGCACAGAACAGACTCCGCTGAGTGCGTCCTACCAGCTGCTTTCCACCAGCCTGATGGAAGCCAACGGCAGGCTGAACGGACCCGCTGTGGCAATCACGGGCGCCGACCCTGATGTGGGACGCACCACCGTCGCCTACAACCTCGCGCTGACCTTAGCACGAGATGGCGCGCGCGTGGTGCTTATCGACGGCGACCTGCGCAACCCGCAGCTGCATCGCCTGCTGCGTGCCGATGTGAACCATCTCGGACTGAGCGACATCCTGCTGGGCAAAGCGACCTTAGAGCAAGCGGTGCAGCAAACGGCTATCGAGGGGCTGGTGTTCATCGGCGCAGGCGCGCCCGTCGAGAACCCCGTGCGCCTGCTCCGCTCGCCCGAAATGCAGCAACTGCTGGACACGCTCAAAAAAGTGGCGGACTTCATTATCATCGACACCCCATCCGCCGCGACCTTTGCCGACAGCACGGTGATTGGCTTGGCGGCGGGTAATGTGCTGATTGTGCATGCGGCGGGGCAAGGCATGACCGACGCCACCCGCGAGATGCTGGCACGCTTCAAGCAGCACAACGCGAACCTCGTGGGCGTGGTGCTGAACAAGGTGCGCCTCGACGATAGCACCGTGTATCGCCACTTCCAGAGGGGCTACCAACGGGCGATCGCAGGGCGCAACGGCGCCGTCGAGCGCGCCGCGCTGCCCGCTGCCAGCAGCCGCGTGGACGACTCCGAGCCAGAACAGACCACGCCGCGCGACTGATCAAATACAGGGGGGCGCTTCACGCGCCCCCTTGAAAGGAGCCTGACGATGACGAGCCGACCCAGTACGACCACTCTGGAGCCGGCGGGCAAGAGCCTCCCGCGCCCGCACGCGCCAGAATGCTCGCCCTTCGCCGAATACATCCCCGAAGTCGCCATCCCGCACGCCTTCTGGAAACGCCTTATCGATATTGTCGGCTCCGCGCTCGCGCTCGTCCTCCTATCGCCCCTGATGCTCCTCATCGCACTGCTCATCCGCTTGGAATCGCCTGGTCCTGTTCTCTTTCGCCAAATTCGGCTTGGTCGATACGGAAAGCCGTTCATCATGTACAAGTTCCGCTCGATGCGCTGCAACGCACAGGAGCTGCAACCCCTGATTATGCACATGAACGAGAAGCAGGGCGGCGCGTTCAAAATCAAGCACGACCCGCGCCTCACGCGCGTGGGACGATTCATCCGCAAATATAGCCTTGATGAACTCCCGCAGCTGTTCAATGTGCTGAAGGGCGACCTAAGCCTTGTAGGACCCCGCGCTATGGCGCCCTACGATGTGAACCGCTTCGACAAGGTCGAATACTACATTCGGTTCGCCGTGCCACAAGGCTGCACAGGGCTATGGCAGGTCAGCGGACGCAGCAACCTGACCTTCGACGAATGGATGCGACTCGATATCTACTATGTGGAAAACATCTCCTTGGGGCTGGATCTCAAAATCCTGCTCCGCACAATCCCTGCGATTCTAAAGGGCGATGGCGCGTACTGAGCGGCGATTTCTGGTGACAGGAGGCGCGGGTTTCATCGGCTCGCATCTGACGCGGTTCCTGCTGCAACACGGACAGGTGCGCGTGTTAGACGACCTCTCCACAGGCACTCTGGACAACCTGCGCGAGGTACTGAACGAGATCGAGTTCGTTCGCGGCAGCGTCGCTGACCCGAACACGGTGCGTGCAGCGATGGAAGGATGCTCGTATGTGTTTCACTTAGCGGCGCAGGTCTCTGTACCGCTGTCGATGGAATGCCCTGTGGAGACTTTCGAGGTGAATGTGTACGGCACGCAGCTACTGCTGGAAGCGGCGCGCCAGACTGGCTGCGAGCGGTTCGTGTTCGCCTCGTCGGCAGCGGTATACGGCGACTCGCCCCGCCTGCCTAAGCGCGAGCGGATGCAACCCGCGCCGATTTCGCCCTATGGCTGGAGCAAGCACTACGGCGAGCTGCTGTGCCGCGACTATCATCGGGTGTTCGGCGTGCCGACAGTGAGCCTGCGCTTTTTCAACGTGTACGGACCGCGCCAGAACCCCTACTCGCAGTATGCCGCAGTGGTGCCTCGCTGGATCCGCGCTGCGCTGACCAACCGCAAGCCCATCATCTTCGGCGACGGCAAGCAAGTGCGCGATTTTATCTACATCGATGACCTCATTCAGGGTATCTGGTTAGCGGCGATGCATCCAAACGCCGTTGGCAAAGTGTTTAATCTTGCCAGCGGCGCGCGTGCCACGCTGCTGGAGTTGCTGGACGCCGTTGAGCAAGCGGTCGGCTATCCACTGGAGCCTGAGTATCAGCCGCCGCGCGCGGGCGACATCCGCCGCTCGTATGCCGATATCCGCCATATCCAGCAGGCGTTAGGCTATCAGCCACGCTACACCCTGCGCGAAGGAATCCGTCGCACCGTCGAAGCCTATCGGAAGGAGGTTGCTCTCGTATGAGCCAGACGCGTGCGGTCGCAAGCCCTGTGAGCGTCGGTGTTGCGCTGATTCAAGCGATGCGCCCGCACCAGTGGACGAAGAACCTGCTGGTGTTCGCCGCGCTGCTGTTCACCGCGCAGTTTACGAACCTCGCGCTACTGGGGCAAACCGTTTTGGGCTTTTGCGCTCTGTGTCTGACTGCCAGCAGCATCTACCTGGTGAACGACATTTTAGACCGCGAGCGCGACCGCCATCACCCTAAAAAGCAACATCGTCCGATAGCGTCGGGGCGTTTGCCCGTGCCCGTGGCGTGGCTGGGCGCAGTGGCGTCGCTCGTGCTGGGGCTGGGCTTAGCGTTCTGGCTGCGCGTGCCCTTCGGTGTGATTGTGCTGGTATATGCCCTCCAAAGCACGCTCTACACCTTCTACCTGAAGCATATCCCGCTGCTGGATGTGGGAATCATCGCGCTGGGCTTTCTGCTGCGTGCCGTTTCGGGCGCAGTGCTGATTGCAGCCTACATCTCGCCTTGGCTGATTATCTGCACCTTTTTCCTTGCGTTGTTTTTGGGCTTTGCGAAGCGACGGCACGAGCTGGTCGCGCTCGGCGAGGACGCCGCCAACCACCGCAGCGCGTTAGGCGACTACTCCACCACGATGCTGGAACACCTGCTCACCATCTGCTTGGGACTGGCGCTGCAGTCCTACGCAATCTACGTGATTTTATCGGAAACCGCGAAGGCGCATCCTAACCTCTGGTACACTCTGCCTGTGGTGACCTACGGTCTCCTGCGCTACTTTTTTGTGGTACATCGCTACGACGCGGGTGGCAGCCCCGAAAAGCTCATCGTTTCCGATAAACACATCGCGTTCACGGTGCTGCTGTGGGGCTTAATCGTGATTTGGGTAATGCGAGGTTAGCTATGCTGCAAAAGACACGCGCGCGAGTTCAGACGCTGCCGCTGGGAGTGCGCCAGTTTGTGAAGTTCGCCACCGTCGGCGTGATGAACACCGCCATCGACTGGGGACTGGCGTTCCTGCTAACCTACTACACGCCGTTGCCGCGCATGCTGGGCACGGCGTTTGTGAACCTTACGGGCGCTCCGTTCCGCCCCGAAGCGGCAGCAGTCTGGTTCACGAAAATCATTTCATCGGGCACAGCGACCGTCAATAGCTTTATCTGGAACCGCCGCTGGACTTTCCGCATTCGCGATAAGCGCGCTCGCACCCGCCAGTTCGCCAAATTCGTCACCGTGAACATTATCGGAATGCTGCTGAACTCGACAATCACCACGCTGCTGGTTCGCCCGTTCTTGCCCGAGCCGCCACGCCTTGTGTTTATGGCATGCCAAGCGACAGCAACTGCCATCGTGCTGTTCTGGAACTTCTTCATGAACAAGTACTGGACCTTCCGAGGCGCGTCTGGGGTATCTATAGAGTCTTAGACAGGAGGCGATATCGATGGATCAGTTCCTCTTGGAGTTGAAAAAGCTGCCGCGCCCGCAACCGATTTTGCTGGGCGTCGTGGTTGCGTTTCTGGGGCTGCTGCTGTACGCCTATCGTGAGCCGATTCGGGACTACTGGCTGCCACGCTGGGGCGATGAGCAAGGCTATTACTCATATGCGTATCTGGTGCCGCCATTGGCGCTGGTGATGATTTGGATGCGCCGCGAGCGGCTGCTGCAGCTGCGGGCGCAGCCGTCGTGGTGGGGCGTGCCTCTGTTCCTGCTGGCTGCAGGTGCGCTTCTGCTGGGGCTGTGGGGCTACTCCAGCTGGGTCGCCAGTATGGGGTTCCCCTTGTTCCTGATTGCTGCCAGCTTGCTCTTGTGGGGCACACAGGTCACGAAGGTGCTGCTGTACCCGCTGCTGTTCCTCTACTTGATGATGCCCATGCCCTCTGTGGTCTTCGACGAGGTGACCAACCCCATCAAAGTCTGGTCGACGGAAGTGGCGATTGCGATGCTCAAGCCGTTTTATAACACTTTGCAGACCAGCCAAACGACCTTTATGATGCCGTCGGGCTATGAGTTGCATGTCGGCGTAGAGTGCAGTGGCTTCAAGGTCACGATTGCGCTGTTGACCTTCATTCTGTTCTTCTTCACGATTGTGGAGATGCCCCTGTGGAAAAAGCTCATCCTGCCCGCTGCGCTGCTGCCGATAGCCGTTCTTTCTAATGGATTGCGGATTGCGCTGATTGGCGTTGCAGGGCACGAGTGGGGGCATTACGCGGCGAAAATCGCACACGAGGGCTACCCAATGCGCTTGCCGCTGTTGGGCGAGTTCAACATCCCCACAACAGGCGCGTTGGAGATTCTCATCCCGTTTGTGTCGCTGTTTCTAATCGCGAGGTGGTTAGGATGGAAGAGATGAAAACCAAACTGCAAGAGCATAGCACGGACAGCTCCGTCCGCGCCACAGATGGTGCAGACTCCGAACTGGTGCAGGGTTCGGACACGGCTGTCCAAGCCCCTGCGAACGGCGCGCCTGAACTGGAAGTGGTGGAAGGCGGCGCGGCGCCAACGGACGGCGCGGCAGCGACCAGCGCTGCAGAGGTTCTGCCAATACCCGCACCCCCGATGGACTGGAGACGCTTTGGTGCGCCCGTGTTCGTGCTGATGCTGCTTTCGGTCGGTCTGGTGCTGGCGACTGTGTTCCTGCCGCGTCCCGCGCCACTTGCTGCAGACAAAACACTGGAGAAAATCGAAAGACAGCTGGGGGAGTGGACACTGCTGGATGAGTATCCGATGTCGGAAGCTGCGCTCAACGAACTCAAGCCGGACGAGTACATCGCGCGTGTGTATGTCGGACCCAACGGCGACCAAGCCGACCTCTCAATCATCGCAGGCTCGCACACAGGCGCGTTCCACAACCCACAGGTTTGCTTCCGCGTGCAAAACTGGGAGTTCGCCGACAACCAGGAGATTGAACTGTATGTTCCTGGAAAGCAGGAGCCGATACCCGCGCGTTTTGTGCGCTTGGTCTCCTTAGAAGAGCAAAAGCGTGAAGCCGTTGGCATCTATTTTTACTCTACGCCGTTGGGCTATCGTTCTGACACCTCGTCGGCGCGTATTTTCCTGTTGCTGGCGCGTCTGACGGGCATGGATCAGCAGCGGGCGTACTTTGTGCGGTTTTTGAAGGTGGCGCGCGGCGACCCTGAACGCGACCGCGAGGACATCAAGCGCTTCGCGGAGCAGGCGCTGGCTTCGATGGCGCGCACGAACCCCGAAGTGGTGCGCTAACGATGGCAGCAGAGCGCGTCGTGCTGCGGGCAGAAGCCATCGAGTCGGCGTTGCACGGCGGCGTGCGCCTTTTGCCGATGCGTTTCACCATCGAGCGCGGTGAACTGGTCGCGCTGTTTGGACCCTCAGGCGCGGGCAAAAGTCTGCTGCTGGCGCTCATTACGGGTGAGGTCGCGTTGGAAGGCGGAAGACTGGAAGTCGCCGACTTCGCCACGATGCCCGAACTACCGAATGGACGCACCTTGCGCACGCTCACACCCGCGAGCTTTCTCAAACGCTACGCCGCCTCGTTCACACGCGCAGTGTATATGCTCGAAGCGTTGGGGCTAAGCGATCGGATGGAGGCACCTGTAAGCGAACTCTCGACGGGGCAACGCCACATGTTGCGTGTGGGCGGTGCGCTGGTGCAGCAAGCCCCACTTTACTTGCTGGATGACCCGTTCGAGGGCGCGGACTTCGAACGCCGACGCCGCCTGTGGAACGAACTGGACGACCGCTGTCGCTTCGGCGCGGCGGTGTTGTTCAGCACGCGCGACCCCGCGGTTGCGGAACGCGCCGACCGCGTGCTGATGCTCGATGAAGGACGCCTCATCGCTGATGACACTCCCGAACGCCTGATTGCCCAGCAAAACGCCACTCATATCGAAATCGAAGTGCGCGATCCAGAGCCAGTTCTGGAAGGGCTAAACGGCGTGGAGGTGCGCCTTGAGCAGTTGCCAGACGGCTACCGCCTGCGCCTGCACGCGCAGGACGCGCTCGCGCTCCGCTTGCTGCAGGAAGGCTACGGCAACATCACGGCGGTCTATGTGCGCCCGCCGAACCTGGAAGATGCGTGGCAGTGGCTGCGCCTCAAAACGCGCACTCAGAAACCCCCACTCAAGCGGCAGGAGTAAGGCATGCAGCTCAAAGAGGAACTTATTGAGAGCCACACGATTTATCGCGGGCGCGTGGTGACGCTGCGGATTGACACCGTGCGCCTGCCCAGTGGACGCACCGCACGGCGCGAGATTGTCGAGCATCGGGGCGCCGTGGCGATTGTGCCCCTGTTAGATCGTCAAACCGTGCTGTTGGTGCGTCAGTACCGTCAGGCAGTCGGTGAAACGCTGCTGGAGATTCCGGCGGGCACGCTGGAACCCGACGAGCCGCCCGACCTCTGCGCCCGACGCGAACTGGAAGAGGAGACAGGCTACACCGCACGCCAACTGCGCAAACTGTTCAGTCAGTACCTCGCGCCTGGCTACTCCCAAGAGGTGCTGCATGTGTACCTCGCGGAAGATTTGGTGCGCGTAGGGCAGCAGCTGGACGAGGACGAGCTGGTGGAACTCGCGCCCACCCCCCTATGCGACATCGAGGCGATGATTCTGCAAGGGCAAATCAAGGACTCCAAGACCATCGCTGGCTTGCTGATGACCCTGCGCTTGTTGGAACACTAATCGGGGTTTCAAACGCTACACTAACCCTCACACCCCCTTTGCCCCCTGCTAAGGGTACATCGTTTTGCCTCAACACGCGGGCAGAAGGCAGGATTTTTCGAACCCCCTCCTGTCGGGGTTTCAAGTAGCGCAGTCGTCGGCGAGGACGCCGACGCTACGAATATGCCTGCGTCGCGTCAGCGTCTCGCTGATGAACTGTGTCGCATGAAACACCGATTGGTAAGTGCCTCACGGGTGAAATCGTCTTGTTTTGGGAGCGTCGCGGACGCGCCCTTACGAGGCATTCTTGGTAGGGGCGGGTTGGAAGCCCGCCCTATAGAAACAGGACGATTTAATTTTGGAGGCACTTATTATGCCTCAGCCGCGCCAACTGAACGAGCGGGCAGCAGGGCGCGTGCCAGCCCCTGCAGGCGAGCGCGACGCGCTCTCCGCCAGCGTGCGCAAATACCCCTTCAGGCGCTCCAAGTCGCGCACCTCAACAATCGCCAGATACTGCACGCCCTGATTGAAGCGCACGCCGCTCACCCGATTCCGACGGCACAGCTTCGAAAGCTTGCCTGCGATCACCCAGTCGGCGGTCTTGTCGGTGATTTCATCGGTCAGCAGCGGCCCAATGCGCCGAATCCATGTGTCGACGGGCTGCAGGTAGTGGTAGTCGCCTGGATCGATCTGGCTCTCCAAGTCGTAAAGAGCGACCATGTCGCGCACCACCAGCGCGCCGACCTTGGGTCCGATACCCCTAATCTCCGTGATCTTCTGGTAGATTGGCTCCACGCGCCCAGAGCGCACGATGGCTTTCTGAATGTCCATCCAGATGTTGCCAATCTCGTCTTCGGCATAGAGTTTGGCAGCGTAGTCTACCAGCCCCTCTATCAAGCCGCGATTGAGTTGCTCGTTGATTTTGCGCTGATTCTCTTGGCAGACTTCCACGAAGGCGTTCCAGAGCTGTTCAGGCGCGTTGCCCGACGCCAAGAACGCGCTGAATTTCGCCTTCTCACCGCGCAGCACTTTGTCCAGCGCCTGTAGCGCGAAGCCTGAGTACTCGACACGGTCGTTGCCGCGCTTTGCAAACGCGTAGTAGCCCAGCATCACGCGGAAGGCGTAGTATGGGTCAGCTAATGCCTCGCGCACCGCCTCGCTGTTGGGCAGGGAAAGCTTCATCGCGCGCGCCATCTGCGGATACAGCACCTCGCGCTGAAATCGATCCGCCTTCTCGCCCGCTAAGCGGTTCAGAATCGCCTCAACCTCCATCGGACTGAATGTCGCCATTTTCATACCTCCTGTCTGCTTACCGTCATAATGTCGCCTACTAAGGTTAGGATAAGCACGGTAGCCGTCCGCGCAAGGTCGCAGAGACTGTTTGGGAAGCCTTGCATAACCTCTTGGACGGCTGGAACCCTTCTGGGGTTGCTACTGAAATCCCGCGCAACGGGGCTTCCATACTATATTATACGGAATTTCGAGCAAAAGTTTCACCCCACCCCCGATGGGGTATGACGACATCGGCACGCGACGCGCTGTCAGGGGTAGAGCAGGAACGCCTCGCGTCGGCGCGTGAAGGCTTCTACATCGCGATTGCAGCGCTGCAGAATGCGTTCTGGCTCTGTGCCGTCCAGCACCATCGCGTGGACTTCGCGGTTTGCCAGCAAACCGAGCGACTTTTGGGCGTCCCATTCACGCGGGTAGAGCTTGCGCAGGCAGTACGCCAACCCGATTCCCATCGCAAACGGGCGCAGCCGCTCCAGATTCGTGATAAAGATGGAGACACCCTGGCACTCCACGCCCTTGTAAGTGCTGGCGGTGGGGGTAAAGGTAATCGGTATGAAGCGTGCGCCTGCGCTTGTAGGCATCTCGTTGAGCATTCCCGCTAAGGTGCGCCCGTCGATCCACGGCGCGCCGACGACCTCAAACGGGGTATCCGTGCCGCGCCCCACAGAGAGGTTCGTCGTTTCCCACACGCCAATCCCGACATACAGAAACGCCTGTTGCAAGCGACGCATGTTCGGCGAGGGGTTGACCCAATAAAGACCGCATGCGTCCAGCGTCATGGTGCGTTTCCAGCCCTCGCAAGGAACGATTTTCAGCGTGGCGCCCAGTGCGCGCTCCGTGTTGAACATCTGCGCCAGCTCGCCGACGGTCATCCCGTGGCGCAGGGCAATCGTATGGCAAGCGGTGAACGAGAGGCGGTCAGCATCCGCCAAAGGTCCCTCCACCATCCCACCGATGGGGTTCACGCGATCCAACACATAGAACGGGATTCGGCGTTCGGCAGCGGCTTCCAACGCCAGCCCCATCGTGGCGATGTAGGTGTAGTACCGTGCGCCGATGTCTTGGATGTCGAAAATCAGCGCGTCGAGGCTTGCTAACTGCGACGGGGTGGGCTTTTTGCGCTCGCCGTACAGGCTGTAAATCGGCAATCCCGTGCGCTCGTCGACGCTATCGGGCACATGTTCATCCAGTTGTCCGCGGATGCCGTGTTCGGGGCTAAACAGGGCGCCAATCGTAATCCCCAAGCGGCGCAGCTTGTCGACGAGCGGCTCGCGCTGGGCGGTCAAGCCTGTGTGGTTCGTGATGACGCCCACGCGCAGCGATTTGAGTTCGCTCAGGTACTGCTCCAGCCTGTCGATACCGTTTTTGACCATCGTTAGGGGATGACTTTGTTGAGTGGGTACTCCACTAAGCCCTCTGCGCCCGCTTTGCGCAGCTTGGGGATAATCTCGCGCACTTGTCCCTCGTCCAAGATGGTCTCGACGGCGTACCAGCCCTTGTCGCTTAGGGGCGAGAGGGTGGGCTTGCGCAGCGCGGGCAACTGGGTCAGCACGGCGTCGAGGTTCGCCTCATGCACATTCATTTTCAGCCCGACCAGCCGACCTGCATTCAGCGCGCCTTCCAGCATCAGCGCGATGCTCTCGATTTTGTCGCGCTTGAAGGGGTCTTGCCACGCTGCGTGATTAGCAATCAGGCGCGTGGTAGAGTGCAGAATCACCTCCAGAATGCGCAGGTTGTGCGCACGCAGCGAGCTGCCCGTCTCGGTATTCACCACGATCGCGTCCACCAGCTGCGGCACTTTCACTTCACACGCGCCCCACGAAAACTCCACATGCGCATCAATCCCGTGCTGGCGCAGATACCGCTCGGTGAGACGAACATACTCTGTTGCAATCCGCTTGCCCTGCAGGTCGCGCACGCTCTGGAACGGCGAATCGTGATGCACAGCAATCACAACCCGAATAGGATTGCGCGTGGTCTTGGAATACTGCAGCTCCAGCACTTCGTGGACATCGGCGCCGCAGTCTTGAATCCAGTCGTAGCCTGTGATGCCAGCGTCCAGCACGCCATCCTGTACATAGAGCGGGATTTCTTGTGGGCGCAGCAGCACCGCTTCCAGTTCGGGGTCGTCGGAAATTGGCTCATACGAGCGCCCCGAAGGGATTTTGAAGTCCCAGCCCGCCTTTCGAAACAAGTTGAATGTGGCTTCCTGCAGGCTCCCTTTCGGCAAGCCCAGTCGGAGCGTTCTCGGCTGACCCATAGCGTGAGAAGTATACCTCGTTGGGCGCAATTCTCCCCTCTTTGTGCGCATAGGGGCGGGGCCGGTAAGGGTATGCGCTCGGTAGGTGCCCCCAAGATTGAATCGTCCCCTTTTCCCACCCTCATCCCCTGACCCCCTCTCCCAGAGGGCGAGGGGGAGGCATAGGGGCGAGTTGACCTCGCCCCTACCTCCTGACCGCTCCCCCCTCCCGCGTCGCGGGAGAGGGGGTCGGGGGTGAGGGTCAAAAAGGGAGCTTTCAACTTGTGAGGCACTTACCAGACAACCCCATCCTAAGAGACTGTTTAAGAAGTCAGGTTGGCGTTCTTGACGGCTAAAGCCGTTGCTATGCAGACGAAGCCGACCTGCGTCGGCTACAGCCCGCGCAGGCGGGCTTGGTTTGCACAGCAACGGCTTCAGCCGTTGGGTGTGTGCGCCGTTTCTTAAACAGTCTCTAAGGACTCTTCGCTGCTATGCAGGGGCTAACCTCACGGAAGGGGTCAAAAAGCGAGACACCTTTCCTACGAGGCGAGGCAAAGAAGTGTGCCCCTACCGAGGGGCAAAGGGATTCGGGAAAAACGCAAGAACGCATTTGTAGCCCCTCTCCCACTGTGTGGGAGAGGGGTTTTCAGCCTGTCTATCCGCTCTGACCGAAGTTAAGCAGCACTGCCAACAAGTCAAGGTCGTTGATTGTGCCGTCGCCGTTCACATCGCCGAAGACCATCGTCTTGCTGACTGTAGTGGGACTGCACGGGTCTAAACTCCAGGGACCGTCCTGATCGCGCTCGAATCGGACGGATAAGCCGTTGTCCCAGCGACGGATGGTAATCGACTGCACATTCAGGCTGACAGGTAGCGTGAACTGCCCCTTCTCGTCAAGGTAAGTGGTGAAGCGCGAGGTGAACGGCTGCGCCCCAGAGTCGTTCACAACCTCCACATCCACCAAGTTGCGGCGCAGGGCTTTCTCGACGTCCGCAGCGGTTTCGAACTCGAAGAACAGCGGATTCTGGGGCTGCGCGCTGCTGCTTAGTGCGCTCATGTCAATTCGCCCCACGAAGTTGTGCGTCCCGCGCAGTGCAAGGTAGAACGACCCTTGTGGCAGCCCTACAAACACGCTACCTCCTGTCAGGTTCGTAAACACAGGCGTCGTCGGGGTTGTGCCACGGAAGTAGCCCCGACCAGGCAGCATTGAGACACTACCCGGCGTGCTGTTGGAAATAAGCGGACCGACATTCGCGAGGTTGATGTTGCTGGTCTGCGCCGAAATCACCTCAAAAGCAACCCAGAACGCCTTGGGCACTTGGAGATTCGTGGCAGAGAGCGTCACCAGGAAGATCGCTGAGGTTGTGCCCGCAGCGAAGTTAATCGTCGCTGTCCCAGTGGCGATCGGGGTGGCTCCAGCAGCACTCCCGAACGCGCCGTCCCAAGGGTACAGAATAACCCTCAGTGCCAGTGTGCCAGGTTGGGTATTGTTGACGAGCGGGTTCACGCCAGCGATTGCGAAAGTGATTTGGGACACACATGCGATAGGTGGCTGCGAACTTGTGGAATACGGAGGGTCAACTGGGCGACCGCTCATCAGCACGACATCATCACCCAGCGTGCGTACAATCGACTGACCACCTATGGTCGCTTGGAAGGGGATGTAGCTGAAGAAAGCAGTCCCGTCGTCGCTCCAGCGGAGGCACATCGTTTGCAGGTAGATGTAGGGATTGGCGCCGCTGGCAGGATTGAAGTCGTCACTCAGGTCGATGTGATGAATCTCGGGGCGAGTGTGCAAGGGAATTGTGCGTGCTTCCTCCTCAAGCAAGTTCGCAGGGGCGATGTTCCCCTGTGCAGCGGCAACGCTCACAAACGCTACTGTTAGCGCCACTACAGCAAACACGTTGATGCCTTTCATTGTAGACCTCCTGTAGAGCCGATTTGCCTGCCTCAGGCAAACCGCCATAATTATACACCATCCAAGCTGCGTTGTCAAGTGGTCTGGAGAATTCCTACTGGGTAGCGTCGGCGTCTCGCTGAAGGGCGTGGTTTGGATCGTTGTGCCCCTGCTACGCATGCACGGGCAAGATGCCCGTGCCACGAGGTGGCTTGGGCGTCTCGCCCAAGCACCACGTGGCTTGGACAGTCGTGTCCAAGCTGTAGCGTCGGCGTCCGCGCCAACGGGGGCACGGACACGACTGTCCGTGCTACGCTGCACAGGCAAGATGCCCGTGCCACGCTGTGGCTTGAGCGTCTCGCCCAAGCACACAGTGGCTTGGACAGTCGCGTCCAAGCTGTAGCGTCGGCGTCCGCGCCGACGGGGGCACGGACACGACTGTCCGTGCTACGCTGCACGGACACGACTGTCCGTGCCACGCATGCACGGGCAAGATGCCCGTGCCACACTTGCAGGCGAGAGCCGACGCGACGGTGCGACGGCATTCATGCCGTCGGCAACGACAGGAAAGTCGTCGCTCCAACAGGTACGACGACTTGGGCGCGTCGGAGACGCGCCCCTACAGGGTATTTGCGGTAGGGGCAGGTTCCTAACCTGCCCTGCAGAAAAGAGACGATTTCAAGTTGGAAGCACTTACCAATCAAGGCTCTAATGAGACATCAGCCCTCACCCCCAGCCCCTCTCCCGCCACGCGGGAGAGGGGAGTCCGACTCCC
>JANXCK010000210.1 GCA_025060055.1 Fimbriimonadales bacterium
GCGGTCAGCACGCGCTCGCGGTGGACGCCACGCAAAATAGGGCAAGCGAGTGCGTAGCGCCACTTGCGGGCGCGGGGTAAGCGGCTCGATGCGCTCCACCTGACGCGCAGGCGTGAAGAAGGCACGCTGCTCGCTCTCAGCGACGGTCTGCCCCGCGCGGTTCAGCCCCACTACCTGCCACAGGTACTGCTGCCCGTTGCGCAAGGGTTGCGGGGCGAGTTCATCGTAAGTAAGCGCCGTCTCGCGCAGCTCCGCTTGATAAATTGTCTGCCCTGCCTGATCGCGCACTACCAGCCGATAGAGTTCGATGGTGCCTTCGGCTTGCCAGCGGAAGGTGGGCAGCAGGTCGGGCACAACAGCATTCGGGGCAGGGAACAGCAGCTGGATGCCCGCCGCAGCGCCCAACATCAGCGGACGCGATTCGCTTTGCGTGGCTTCCTCGCCTGCCGTTTGCCCCTCACGCATAATCGCGCGCACCGTCCAGAACACGCGCGCGTTGCGCAACTTGCTGATTCGTGTCCACTGCGCGGCGGGCACTTCCGCCTCGCTGGTCGCTCCGCCCGAAACCACGATGCGTGCTAATGCCTCACGCTCGTCGGCAAACGGGTCGCGGGCAGCGGCGGTTAGCGCAGCGCGTTCAAACGCCGCTCGCCCGCTCAACGGCTGCGCCGTGATGACCAACACATACCCAAGCGCCTCACTCAAGGGAACCCAGCGGAAGCGCGGCGAACGCTCTGGGGGCACCTGCACGCCTGCATCAGGATTGACTAACTGGATTTGGCGGCTGACCCCGCTGCCCGTTGTAAAGCGCAAGACCCGATCCTGCTCGGCAACGGGGTTGCCTGCCTCGTCTTGCCAATCACCTAAAGTGATTTCGTAAGTTGTGAGTGGCTCCAGCGGGCGTTGCGGCTGAAAAACCAGCGTGCGCCCGTCGGGTTGCACCGTAAGCGCACCAGCGACCATTTGCCCCGTGCGCGAGTCGCGCAAAATCGTGCTCACAGGGCGGGCACTGCGCACCCGCTCGTCAAACGACACGCTAATCACGGGTTGGATGGGCGCACCCGTAGCGTCGCGCGAGGGGTTGGAGGTGATGACGCGCGGCGGCGTGCGGTCGACTTCAATCTCCGTTGTGAAACGCAATTGATTAGGGGTCGGCGCACCTTCACCGCCCACACCTCGCAGCGCGCTGATGTCTAACACGAAGTTCGTGCCAGCGGGTAGTGGCAGGCGTGGCGATACGGCAACGGTGCTGGGGTCAAGCAGTTGCACCTCGGTGGCGTATTGTGCGCGCTCCGAGCGCAGCACCACATTCAGCGATTCGCGCTCCAAGGGCAGGTTGAACCGCAGCTCGATGCGAGGCTGGCGCGGCTGGTTCTGCGCGTTGTCGGGGATTGAGGAACTCAGTAGCCGAAACGGCACAGCCATCGGGCGCGGTGGTTGCGGAGGCGCAGGTGGCGCTGGCGGTTGCGGAGGCGCAGGTGGCTGTGGCGCGGGTGGCTCAGGTGCAGGCGGCTGCGGCGCAGGCGGCGTGGGAGCAGGTGGCGGCGGGGGCGGCGGAGGTGGCGGGACGACCGTCGTGAACACAAACTCCGCAGGCGGAGCCACCGCATTCCCTGCCTCGTCGGCAAACTGCGAAACATCAATTCGATAAGTCGTTCCTTGCTTGAGCGGCTGCGCTGGGCTGAAATACAGATACGCTCCCTTCACGCTGAGCTGCCCTGCAACAGGCGTCTTCCCCTCAAACAAAATAGTGGACACATTCCCACGCGAGCGCACCGCTTCGCTGAACTCCACTTCGATGGGCACATTCGTGGGAACCTCGCGCTGTCCATCGGGCGGGAACACGCGAATCACGCGCGGCGGCAGCGTGTCTGGCTCTGGTTGAGTGAAGAACACGAAAGTGGTGGGCGGGGCGACTTCGTTGCCTGCGTCATCGATCCAGTCGCTCACCGCTATCGTATACAGTGTGTTGTAGCGCAACGGCTTGCCCGCACGGAACCGCCACACCGTGCGGTTCTGGTTGGGTGTGAGTGTCCCCTCCACGGGTTGCCCGTCCACATACAAGATGGTCGCGTGCTGACGCTGGTAGCGGTCGTAAATCGCCATCGGCTCAGAGAACTCAATCTCTATCTCTTGGGTAATAGGCACGCCGTTGGCTTTGTCGGGTGGGCTAACGCGCACTACACGCGGGGGCGTGGTGTCGGGAGGCGACTGCGTGGTGAAGCGAAACACATCCTGACCGGGGGGCAAAGTGAGTTGCGGTGTTGGAGCAGCAGTGATGCGCGGTTCGGAGCGCGCCGTGCGCCATCCTGTGAGGCGTATTTCGTAGGTTGTGTCGTATTTGAGCGGCGCTTTCGGGACGAAGCGCCAGCGTGTGGGCTGATTGGGCAAAAAGCTCAGCTCGCCCCCCACCGGCACTTGGCTCCCCTGTTCGTACAGCGGCAAGCTTGCTGGATCGCCAGGATAGCTGCCCGGAGGCACCATCGGCTCAGAAAACTCGAACTCTATGGCGGTGTTGACAGGCACATTCGTGGCGTTGTTGGGTGGATTGATGAACACCACACGCGGCGGATTGGGGTCTTGCTGCGCCACAACAAAGTAGCCGATGCCCAGCAGCAACAGTGTCAACGCCCCGCTATACCATCGCCTCTGCACAGTCCGCCTCCCTCACGAATGTTGGATGCTACTCCGTCTTGAGCAAGATTTTGACGGGAACGGTGCGTCGCTGTTCCGCAATCCACGCTGGGTACGCTGCTTGCCACTTTTCGGTGAGCAAAATCACGCGAATTCGTTCCCGTGCGTTCTCCAGGGTAGCGGCTTGTGCAGGGATAACCTCCTCTGCGTAAAGAATGTAGTAGTCGCTCCCATAGGCGAACGGCTCGGTGAACTGACCGCGTTGCAGCTTGAAAGCGTAGGATTCGATCACAGCGTCCACGCCTGCGTTCTGGCGCCAGACGCCAAACTCGCCCTGATTGGCGCGCACATCGGGGTAATCGCTCATCTCAGCAGCGACTTTCGCAATCGGCTCGCCCCGCTTGAGACGCTCATGCGCCTGTTTCGCTTTGGCTTCCGTCTCGCACACCACGCGACGCAACTTCACCTGCGCTGGGATGTCCAAGCGCGGACGGTTCAACTCAAAATGACGCTGAATCTCCTCGTCCGAGACGGTCAGTCCGAGCGTCTTTTCCGCAAGAATCTGCGTGCGAATCCGCTCGCGCAGCTGTTTCGGAGTGAACCCCAGCGTGGCAGCGAGCTGATTGAAGGCTTCGACGCCGCCCGCGTTCTGCTGGAGAATCTGGATGCGTGCGTCCACTTCCGAGTCGGAGACCGAGACCCCTTTCTGTCGCGCCGCTTGCAGCAGCAGGCGTTCCGCGATGAGTTCTTCCAAGACCGCCGCGCCCGATTGGGCAATCAACCGTTCCACCAGCTCCGCCCGCGTAATCCGCTCCGTTCCGACTTCGGCAACCACCTCCTGCGCCCGCGCTGGTATCTGTACCAGCGCCAGCAGCAGGACGAGATATCCTACCCGACTGCCCATATACAGTTCCCCTTCAGAGTTAAGAACCAGGATGTGAACTTCTTTCTCTCCTAACCGATTCCTGCTAACCCCAGAGAATTATCGGCGGAGTTGTTGCTTTTCTTTAGGGGCTATGGTCTGGAATCTTACACCTGAGGAGTCTGCTGCACAGTCCTTGCGTCAGTATCATCGTGGTCGCTTCCGATACCGCTCGTACAACCGAATGTGCTTGCTGGTCATCTCGATGGGGCGTCCTGCGATCCAGACCTGAATCACGGTTGTACGAATATCCAGCGGGTCGCCATTCAGTAGCACGAGGTTCGCGTCTTTGCCCACCTCGATACTGCCCAGCCGATGGGACAGCCCCAGAATCTGGGCAGGGTACAGCGTGATGGCTTTGATGGCTTCCTCATGGGGCAACCCGTGCGCGACGGCGGTGGCAGCGTGGTAGGGCAAGTTGCGAGCGTTGCTGGCATCGTTGCTGGCGATACAAAACCGCACGCCCTTTTCGAAAAGGCGCTTCGGCAACGCGAACGGCTCATCGTAGGGCGCAGACTCCGCGCTCGGCAGGTTATGCACGCCCTCCAGAATCACGGGCACTTGCTTTTCACGCAGCAGGTCAGCGACTTTATGCGCCTCTGAGCCACCCACAATCACGAGGCGCAACCGCTGTTCCTCTGCCCAGCGGAGCGCCGCCTGAATCCCCAGCGCGCTGTTCACGCGCACAAACAGGGGCAGCTTGCCCTCCAGAACGGGCATCATCGCCTCGAAGCGCGGGTCACGCTCGTGCGCGGGCACACCCTCGCTCCCCGCTGCTCGATGGGCGCGCAGATAGCGTCGAGCGTCTTCGAGAAACTCGTTGATGGGACGCATGCGACTTTCCCAGTCGCGACGGCGCGACTCCGCGCTCTGGTTCGGCGTGCCCGACGGCGCAGGAAAGTTCATAAACAGCCCGATGGGCGTCTTGATAACCATCTCTTCCCAAGTCCATCCATCCAGGTTCATCACGCAGCCCATTCCCGAAAAGGTTCCGCCGACAGGTGCGGCGACCACGGTGGTCGTGCCGTTCACGCGCGTTACGGGGATCAGCTCCGAGTCGGGGTTCAGCGCAATCTCCGCTCGTGCGTTCGGGTTGAACTGCCCCGTCTCGGTGGTATCTATCGTGGCGGCGATTGAGCCGATTTCGGTCAGCCCCAGCGTGGTACAGGCGTCTATGTAGCCCGGATAAAGGCGGTTGCCCTTGCCCTCGTACACGGTCGCGCCACGCGGGATGGCTAAGTTCGTGCCCACCGCAGCGATTTTGCCGTCTCGAATCAGCACTGTCGCCTTCTCAATCGGGGGCGCGCTGACGGGATACACCGTCACATTTCGGATGGCATACACGCCGCGCGTGTTCAGGGCGCGCTCCTGCGACGCTTCATAGCGCGGAGCGAGCGGCGACACGCTCTCATCGCTCCTGTCGGGGGGGCATGTATCGCGCAGCCCCAGTGTGATGAGCAGTAAACCGTAGCCAACCAGCCTGCGCATGAGAACTCTGTTCGGCGACAGGGCAACGTTTCCTGCGTTGCATCCGAAAGCCTTACTTGTTCAGCACCTGTTCCAGCGCCTGCGCTTGCAGCTGGAAAATCTGCTGCAGTCCGCTCTGTGCCAGATCGAGCAGGCGGTTGAGGCGATCGCGCGAAAAGGGCGCGCCCTCCGCCGTGCCCTGCACCTCCACGAACCGCCCCCGATCGGTCATCACGATATTCATATCGACCGCTGCTTGCACATCTTCCTCATAGCACAAATCTAACAACTCCTCGTTGCGCACGACGCCAACGCTGACGGCAGCGACGCGCTCTTGGAACGGCAAGCGGTTGATGTAGCCCTGATCGATCATCCAGCGGCAGGCTTGGGCGAAAGCGACGAAGCCGCCTGTGATGGAGGCGGTGCGCGTGCCCCCGTCCGCTTGAATCACATCGCAGTCCAGCGTAATCGTGCGCTCGCCCAGTTGCGACAGATCGACTACGGCTCGAACCGCGCGCCCGATGAGCCGCTGAATCTCCATCGTGCGCCCTGTGGGGGTTCCACGCGCGAGTTCGCGCTGGCTGCGCTGCTTGCCCGCGCGAGGCAGCATGCTGTACTCGGCAGTGACCCAGCCGCTCCCTGTGCCCTTGAGGAACGGGGGCGTCTTGTCTTCCACCGTCGCCGTGATAATCACGCGGGTATTCCCCATACTAATCAGGCATGAGCCTTCCGCGTAGGGGTGAAAGCCCGGCTCAAACTGGATGGGGCGCAGCTCATTCGCCGCTCGACCGTCCACTCGTCGCATAGCAGGCTAAGGATACCTCAAAGAACAGAAGACGAAGCCGACCTTCGTCGGCTCTTTAGCCCGCGCAGGCGGGCTTTGTTTGCACAGCAACGGCTTCAACCGTCTATTTCTTAGACAGTCTCTCAGAGCGTGTACTGCAAGTCACTTTTAGCGCTCTCGCCTCCGCGACTGAAGTCGCCCCCATACAAACGAAACCCCGCCGACGCGGGGTTACTTAGCCCTGCGCAGGCAGGGCTTCGTTTGCATGGGAGCGAGTTCAGTCGCAAAGGATTCTTGAAGTGTTACTTCCCTTACACGCTCTAAGAAATCCCGCTGCGTCGTGTCGGCGTCTCAAGGCAAGCAGGGCGGCTGGGGGTGAGGCTCGAAGGCGAACATTCCCTTGCACAAGGCGTCAGTAGGGAGTGAAACCGACATCGGGCGCGCTGTGTAGACTGCAACAGCGTGGGGAGATGGCGATGTATAGCCGTGCAGAGCCGTCAGAGATGGGTGCGCCGTTGTGCGAGCGTGCAGCAGGCGAGTTTTGGGCAGCGGAGCTGTCGCGCCGCCAGTTCCTCAAAGCGGGGCTGACCCTCGTCGCGGTGGGCTTCGCAGCGCCGCCGTGGCTGGCACAGCTCGCCCATGCCGACGCCCAACGCCTGCGTCAGGGCAATCGGCTACCGAACGACCATGTGCTGGTGGTGCTTCAACTCACAGGGGGCAACGACGGGCTGAATACCGTCATTCCCTACCGCGACGCGCTGTATTACCGAGCGCGTCCCCAGCTTGCCATCCCCGAAGCGCAGGTTGTGCCCCTCGACGAACGGCTCGGTCTACACCCCGCTTTGGCGCCGCTCAAGCCCCTGTACGAGCAGCGTGCGCTGGCGATTGTGCAGAATGTGGGCTACCCGAACCCGAACCGCTCGCATTTTCGCTCGATGGAGATTTGGCAGACAGCAGACCCCGACGGACACACGCGCTACGGCTGGCTCGGTAAGTACCTGGACACGCTGACCCACGCGGCGGCGAACCCCGTGATGGCAATCAGCTTTACTCAAGAACTGCCGCTGGCGCTGCATGGCAAGGTGGCACAGGTGCCCTGCTTTGCGAGCCTTGCTGACCTGCAGATGATGACACGCGACCCCGAGCTGGAGCGCACGCTCAAACGCCTCAGCCAGTCCGATGAGCGCACGATGGGCAGCCCCGCCAGCGTCGTGCGCCAGTCGACGCGCACCGCGCTCGAAGCGTTGGAGCAGTTGCGCGAGCGTGTTCGTGGCTATCAGCCGCGCGCCCAGTACGCGAATGACCCCTTCGCACGCGGTTTGCAGCAGGCGGCGCAGATTATCGCAACCTCGCCCCAGACGCGCATTCTGTATGTCTCCGTGAACGGTTTCGATACCCACGCGGGGCAGGCAGCGACCCATCAGCGACTGCTCAGCCAGTTCGCGAACGCCGTAAGCGCGTTCTATGCCGACCTTCAGGCGATGGGCAAGGCGGAGAAAACGCTGCTGATGGTCTTCTCCGAGTTCGGTCGGCGCGTGCATGAAAACGGTAGCTTGGGCACAGACCACGGCGCCGCTGCACCGATGTTCCTGCTGGGCGGGCGCGTTCAGGGCGGCTTGCACGGCGACCCACCTGACCTGCGCCACCTCGACAGCAACAACGACCTACGGATGCAAATCGACTTTCGGCGAGTGTACGCCACTGTGCTGCAGTGGCTGGGTGGCGATCCTGAGGCGGTGCTGGGCAAGGGCTTTGCTCCGCTCAGTCTCCTACGCGGGTAGGGTTGCTCGCGTCGAGGCTCACCATCCGACACCCCATCCGCCTGAGCCGCGAAGCAACTGCTGCAGCGCATCCAGCATACGCGCGAAGGCTTGTGTGTGTAGGAACCCCCAGAGCGCCGCGCTGCTGCCCAACAGCGCGATGAACAGCCAGCCTCCACGTGCCCCCGCCTTCCAAGTCAGTACCGTCCCCGCTCCCCACGCCCACACTGCGCCCATCAGCAGCACAAATGCCGTGAACGGGTCTAAGAAGCGGATGAGGCGCACAGCGAGCCAAATCGGCACGAGAGCAAGCCCCGTCAGCAGCAGAGACAGCAGAAGCGTGAGCAAGCCGAACATCAGGCGCGACCCCAATGGCGAATAACCCAGCCAGCCCAACGCACGCACCCACTGCGGCAAATCCCAATCCAAAGTCGCAAACGGGCGAGGGGCAATATGCGGCTTAATCCCGCGCCGCCGCAACTCGCGCAACACACACAGATAGTGCGCCCGATAACGCACAGGATGAATGTGAAAGTAGACATCCAGCAGCTCCTCATCAGAATACTGCTGTAGATGCGCACGATACTGCCGCAGGTCAAACCACCATGGGGGCGCTATCATTTTCGAAAAGTATACCTCTGTGGCACAAGTGGCGCTCCCCAAAGTAAGCCTATCCTTTCAGCCCCGTGAGCGTAATCCCGCGCACATACACGCGCTGCGTCAACAGAAACAGCCCGACCAGCGGCGCGGTGACCACTGTCGCTGCTGCCATTAGCAGGTTCCACTGCTCACCATGCCGACCCAAAAAATACTGCAGCCCCACTGCCAAAGTGAACTTGCTGGAGTCGTTGAGGTAGATCAGCGGGTTCATGAAGTCCGTCCACGCCCACACGAACGCAAACAGCGCGACGGTGGCAATCGCGGGCTTCGACAGTGGCACTACCAGCCGCCACAGAATCGTCCACTCGCTGCAGCCGTCCAAGCGGGCAGAGTCGATCAGCTCCTGCGGCAGCGTGATAAAAAACTGGCGCAACATGAAAATCAGGAAGGCATTCCCCAGAAACGCAGGCACAATCAACGGCAAGAAGGTGTCCACCCAGCCCAGCCAGCGAAACAACAAAAACACGGGCAACAGCGTGACCTGTGGCGGCAGCATCAGCGTGCTGAGCATCACCCAGAACCAGAAATTGCGCCCCTTCCAGTGCAAGCGTGCGAACGCGTAGGCAGGCGGTAAACAACTTAGCACTGTGCCGACCGCCGTCAGCACCGCAATCATCAGCGTGTTGCGTAGGTAAAGCCAGAACGGAAAAGTGGTGAGCGCGGTTTGGTAGTTCTCCCACGCGATGCGCTGCGGAACCCAGCGGATTCGCTCCGTGAACAGCTCGTTATCGGGCTTGAGCGAGGTGGAGAGCATCCACAAAATCGGCAGCATAAACAGCGCCAGCAAGAGCATGAGGGCGGAATGTGCCGCGAGCGCGCGTATCCACCGCCTGCGCATCGGTCACCTCCTATTGTAGAAACGGATCGGGCGGCGACGCCGAGCGATGCGTGCCGCCTCGATCCGAGCTACGCACCGCCCTTGCCGCCGACAGGCGCGTACTCGTCTACTTCCTCCGTCGTGTGGTAGCCCAGCTCATGCTCGATGATTTCCGCCATCGAGCTGCGCTTGCTCCAATAGACCGAGAACAGCAGCGCGCCTACCGCCACCACTGTGACGCCAATCCGCACGGCGTTCGGCAGTGGCTGGATCACGATGGGCGCAATCAGAATGGCAACGAGGTTCATCACCTTAATCAGCGGGTTCAGCGCGGGACCGGCGGTGTCCTTGAACGGGTCGCCGACGGTGTCGCCAATCACGCCCGCCTTGTGCGCGTCAGTGCCCTTGCCGCCGAGGAAGCCGTCCTCAATGCGCTTCTTGGCATTATCCCACGCGCCGCCGGAGTTCGCCAGCAACACCGCCAACAGCTGCCCCGACAGGATAGCACCTGCCAAGTAGCCGCCCAACGCCTGCGCGCCCGTGAACACATACTGACCCTCGCCAATCTGCACCGGCGACGCGCCGATGCTCAGCCCGAAGCCCACTGCTACAGGCAGCGCAATCGCCAACACGCCCGGTCCCAGCAGCTCCTTCTGCGCCGCCGCCGTGACGATGTCCACGCAACGCCCGTAGTCGGGCATATCCGTGTGGTTCAGGATGCCCGGCTTCTCGCGGAACTGGCGGCGCACCTCGTGAATCATCTCAAACGCCGAGCGTCCGACCGCCATAATCGAGAACGCGCTGAACAGGAACGGCGCCGCCCCGCCTATCAGCAAGCCGATGAACACCACGGGCACATCCACAGGCAAACCGCCAAAGGCGTCCTTGAGCGCGACGCCGTTCTGCGTGGCGATGTTAATCAGCTCCACAAGGCGCGAGTCCTCCACAAACGAGTGGAACAGCGCAACCGCCGCCACCACCGCCGTCGCAATCGCGAAGCCCTTGGTGAGCGCCTTGGTGGTGTTGCCCACCGAGTCGAGGCGATGCACGATTTTGTCGCCCGTCAAGCCGCCCGCCGCAGGCTGGTTGCCCCGCTCCTTCAGCGCGCCCGACATCTCAAAAATGCCGTTCGCGTTGTCCGAGATGGGACCGAAGGTGTCCATCGCCAGAATGTAGCCCGTGGTCGCCAGCAGCCCCAGCCCCGTGAGCGCAATCCCGTAGAACGAGAGCATGGGCCCGTCAAACACGCCCGGCGGGAAGATGAACAGCGGCGCAAGCAGCGCGGAGGCAATCGCAAACACCGCCCACACGCTGGATTCCAAACCGTAAGCAAAGCCCTGAATGATGAGCGTAGCA
>JANXCK010000217.1 GCA_025060055.1 Fimbriimonadales bacterium
CCCCTCCTTACGGGCAAGCGTAAACAGCGCGAAAAGCGCTTGAAGCAGCTCCAAAAAGGTCTCCTTTTTGCTGTAGGGACTGCCTTTGAGCAAGCCGAGTACGCCCTTGATAATCGCGGAGATGACACTGGGCGGGTTCGACGCCACCAGCGCGCCCAGCCCTGCGCCCCCGATAATTACAAACTCCGAAATCTGAATCAGTGCGGCGATTTTACCCCCGTGCATGATGAAACCGCCGAACACCGCGCCAAACACAATCAGAAAGCCAATCAGCGTGGTCATCCCGCCCGCTACGCCTCCATCGTAGGGTTATTCCACATTTGGCAGGAGTCCCTGCGTCGCTGGCGAAGTCCGCCGTGTGGAGGTACGCTGATGCGAACAATTCTCTTGATTCTGGCGGTTGCGTTGGTGTGGGGCGGGCTGACCGCGCAGCAGAAGTCGGAGTCTAAGCCCGTCGTCACCACCGTCGCAGCGATTCTCAAGGAGCCTGACAAGTTCCACCGCAAATTCGTGCAGGTAGAGGGTGAGGTGGACGACCTCAAAAAGAAGGTTTCCCGCGCAGGCAACGCCTACACCACTTTCAAACTGGAAAGCGGTGGCAGGCAGCTCACGGTGTTCTCGTATGGGCATCTGTCGATTCGCGAGGAAGACAAGGTGATTGTTGTCGGCAGGTTCTACAAGGAGCGGCGTGTGGGGCGCACTACCTTCACGAATGAAATCGATGCCAGCCCGAAGTCTGGGGGAAGCGTCCGTGTCAAAGAGAAGGCGGACTCAGCGGCTCAAAATGACAGCTGAAATGCCTCAGAAACGGCGTTTGCCAGGTAATGCGATAGCCGCGCAACTGCTCGCGGTGGCGGTGCGCGACCAAAATCACCTCGACGACATAGTCCACATGGCTCTGCGTGTAGACTCGGCGCGGGATTGCGAGGCGTACCAGCTCACGCGGGGCGGGGCGTTCCTCGCCCGTGTCGGGGTCGCGCTGAGCGAACATCACGGAGCCGATCTCGCAGCTGCGCACACCGCCTAATCGATACAGCTCTACTGCAAGCGACTGCCCCGGAAACTGGAGCGGCGGGATGTGCGGCAGCATGCGTCCTGCGTCGATGTAGACCGCGTGTCCGCCAGGTGGCTGCACAATCGGCACGCCTTCCCGCGCGATATGCTCGCCCAAGTAGCGCGTAGAGGCGAGGCGATATTCCAAGTAATGCTCGTCTAAGACCTCGCGCAGCCCAATCGCAATCGCTTCCAAGTCGCGTCCTGCCAGCCCGCCGTAGGTGGGGAAGCCCTCAGTCAGAATCAGCAACTCCTTCTCCTGCTGCGCCAGTGCGTCGTCGTTGGTACACAGAAAGCCGCCGATGTTCGCCAGTCCGTCCTTCTTGGCGGACATCGTACAGCCGTCGGCATACGAGAACATTTCACGCGCAATTTCCAACGGGGTCTTGTCGGCGTAGCCTGGCTCGCGCAACTTGATGAAGTAGGCGTTCTCGGCAAAGCGACATGCGTCGATGTAAAGCGGAATGCCGTACTTTCGGCAAATCGCGCTCACCGCGCGGATGTTCGCCATCGACACAGGCTGCCCGCCGCCCGAATTGTTCGTGACGGTCAGCATCACGAGCGGGATGTTCTCCGCGCCCACTTCGCTGATGAGCCGCTCCAGCGCGTCGGTGTCCATGTTGCCCTTGAACGGGTGCGGCGCAGTCGTGTCGCTCAGCTCGGGGCAGGGCAGATCGACCGCACGCCCGCCACGATACTCGATGTTCGCGCGAGTGGTGTCAAAGTGCGTGTTGTTGGGGATAACACAGCCCGGCTTGCACAGCAGCGCAAACAGAATGCGCTCCGCTGCACGCCCCTGATGCACGGGAATCACATGCTTGAAGCCGAAGATGTCGCGCACGGTTTCCTCAAAGAAGTAGAAGCTGCGACTGCCAGCGTAGGATTCGTCCCCGCGCATGACGCCTGCCCACTGCTCACTGCTCATCGCGGCGGTGCCCGAATCGGTGAGCAGATCGATAATCACCTCGTCGGAGCGCACCAGGAACAGATTGTAGTGAGCGCGTTCGAGAATCGCCTCGCGCTCTGCTTGGGTAGTGAGGCGGATTGGCTCCACCGCCTTGATTTTGAACGGCTCGATGATAGTCCGAAAAGACATCGGCAGCTCAGATGGATTGTACCCAAGGGCGTGTAGGGAGCGCCGTGTGTTGCCGTTGGCGCGACGCCGACGCACCTGTGGCACGGGCTTCCAGCCCGTGCAAGCGTAGCACGGACAGTCGTGTCCGTGCCTGTGCTTGGACAAGACTGTCCAAGCCACTGTGTGCTTGGGCGAGACGCCCAAACCACGCCCGTCGGCGGGACGCCGACGCTACGCAGTACGACTTCTTAAACAGTCTCTCAGAGACTGTTCAAGAAATAGCGGATGCACCCAACGGCTGAAGCCGTTCCTGAGCAGACGAAGCCGACCTCCGTCGGCTCATAGCCCGCACAGGCGGGCTTGGTTTGCAAAGGAACGGCTTGAGCCGTTAGGTATATCGCCACGATTTCTTGCAACCCCTCAACGCCTCCAGCAAGTGGGGTATACCCCTTGAAAAACCGCCCAAACGCTGTCATAATTAAGGGTGCTGACTGGTAATTCAGTGCAGCGAGATTGCATCAAGGAGGTACGCGGATGCAACGAAGAGTGGTGTTGTGGTTATTCGCGGGCTTGGCGAGCCTCTGCTTCGCGCAGGATCAGACCACGCAGGAGCCAGAGACGCCCGCCCCAAAGCCCACCATCGAGGTGAAGAAGATTGCTGTCTACCCGTGGTGCTTTGCGGAGAACGAGCGCGGCACAAACGAGCAGGCGGTGCGCACGGTGCAAGACCTGCTGCGCAAGTCGTTCGAGAATCGCGCAGGCT
>JANXCK010000227.1 GCA_025060055.1 Fimbriimonadales bacterium
CCGTCGCACCCGTTTCTGCGCTCACGCTCGCGTCGGCCTCCGACGGCGCAGCGCAGTGAGTCCTGCCAAACCTGCGCCGAGTGCCAGCAAGCTCGCTGGCTCAGGCACGAACTCCAGCGTGTACTCCACCGAGTCGTTCAGTATAGTGCCGTCAAACGCCACCGCGTTCACAAGGCGGAAGCGGAACAGGAGCGGGTTGTCATCTGTCGGCAAGCGATCGGTCACGAAGATTACATGCGGATGCTCCTCGCGGGTCACATTCTCACCGAAGATAAGCGTCAGGGTGCCCGGCAAGCCCTCACCGAAGGTGGGGTCATCTTCGCCTTCAACGACGCCCACGAGGTTCGGCGAAATGAACAGCTGCTGGATGGTCACGCGGCGCAGCTGAGGCGTAGGACTGCCGTTCTCGTAATAGAAATCCCAGCCCACATCGAACCCGAACAGACCCGGCAGCAACTCAGTCAGCAGGTAGCGGATCTTGTAGGGGGATTCTGCCAACTCGTCAGGCTCAATAACGGCGACCGTGCCGTCGCTTACACCCAAGAGGATGTCTTCCTCTTCACCGTTGGCAAACGCCGCGCTCGTCAGCGCGGTCAGCGCGATGCTCAGCCCGAGTACCAGTAAGCGTCTCATAGTGTGTATCCTCCTTTCGGGGGCATTTATTGAGCGCCCTCCCCGACAGCGCCGAAGTTGAACAAGATAATCAACAGGTCAGCATCGTTGACGACGCCGTCGCCGTTCGCGTCGGCATCGGGGGTGTTTGTGCCGAAAGCGAACAGCGCTTGCAGTAAGTCTGCGTCGTTGACGCGGTCGTCGTTGTTCAGGTCGCCCAGCGTAGTGAACACCCAGTCTTGGGCGCGTGCGCCTGCGAGGCTCAGGTTATCCATGCGGCGCGACAGGTGCTTACTCAGCTTGGCGACAATGGTATACGCGCCCGCAGGCTGGTTGAAGCCCACCATGTACGGGTAAATTGCGGTAGGGTTCGGTGGCAGCGTGCTTTGCGCAATCGCGGCACCACCACGACGCAGCTGCACGGTCAGACGCAGGCTATATAAATCACCCTGATAGCCCTGCGCAGGCACGACATTCCCGAACAAGCGCAGTGGGTTGCCCGCAACCATATACACGCGATAGGCGTAGGGCATATCCTGCAGCGGTGCGCCCCCGCGCGCCACACCGTTGATGCCGCGCACATCCCACACATACACGCCCGGCGAGGGCGCCGCGAAGATGAAGTGGTGGTGGGGCGTGCCTCCAGTGGGCAAATCGAAAAAGTTCCGACAGCCCGACTCGCAAAACACATTCCCAAACCCCGACTTGGAGCCAACCAGACCCGACGAAATCCACACCTGCTGCACTCGGCAAAACTGCAGGTGCGGCTGCCCTGTGGTGTAGTCGTAGTAAAAGTCCATCCCCACATCCAGAATGAACCTACCTGCCACGCTGGACATCTGCCGCACAGGATGTGGCTGCGGCTGAATCACCTCAACGCGATTGTTGTCCCTGCCAAACAGCAGGTCATCATCGTGCATTCCCGTAGCTGTGCTAATTGCTGACCCAATGAGTGCGATGCAAACCGCGATTTTCATAGCTCGAACCTCCTGAAACGCCGTGGTCGGCGTGCGTGAAAGTACTGCTGAGCAAAAGGCGACGCGCAACAAGGCGTCGCTAGCTAAAGGTTGGGCAGAGATTGTGGTTAGGCAGGAGGTGCGCGGGGGATAAGAGGGCGAAGTGCAGGTTCGTTATAAGCGAGCGGAGCGTTCTGAGGCAAGGATGGTCGCCAAGCGCTCCAGCTATCGGTTAGTGCTTGAAGCGTTTCGCTATGGGCAGGTGGCTGAGGCGCGGGCGTCTTCTGCAGCACGCACACGAAGCAGTCGCTGCTGTGGCTCTCCAGTGGATTGTGCGTCAACGGGTGCAACAGGTTCGCTGTCAGGAACAGCGCCACCCACAGCATACTCAGCAACTGCGCCGCGCGAACCGCCCAGCGTCGCATTGCACCCTTAGTATACCTCGAGTGTGTACCCGAATGCAAGAGGGGCTTTGTCACGCCAGTTGGTCTTTCAAGCAACGCCCCTTAACACACCCTTCACACAGGAGCGGGTACAGTTGAAAACCGTGGCAGAGCCAGTAGAACGCTTGACCCGACGCGAAGCGCTGAAGGGACTCGGCGTGGCGACCTTAGGCGCGGCGACTTGGCTCGCTGTGCGCGGCAAGATGGACGCTGCACCCTCCCCGCAGCGTAAGCGCGTGCTGCGCATCGCCCACATCACCGACTTCCACCTCGCTCCCGAAGGGGTCTCGGTTCGCGGGTTTCTCAACTGCCTGCAGACAATCCACGACCTGCAGCCGCGCCCTGACCTGATTCTGAACGGCGGCGACGCCTTAGCCGATGTCTTCGCCCAAAACGAGGCACGCGCAAAGGTTCTGTTTGAACTGTGGGAGCGGATTATCAAGGAGCGCATCCAGATCCCGATTCGCCACTGCCTCGGCAACCACGATATATGGGGCTGGAACAAGGCACGCAGCGGCTGCACGGGCAACGAGCCAAAGTTCGGCAAGAAGTGGGCGATGGAACTCTACGGACTGGAGAAGCCTTATTACAGTTTCGAGCAGGCGGGTTGGAAGTTCATCGTGCTGGACGGCACATTTCCGCACGGCAACGACTACAAAGCCCGCTTAGATGATGAGCAGTTCGAATGGCTGAGAGCCGAGCTGCAGCGCACACCCGCAACGATGCCCGTGCTGGTACTCTCGCATATGCCAATCGTGTCGGCATGCGCTTTGTTCGATGGCGACAACGAGAAAACAGGCGATTGGGTCATTCCTGGCGCGTGGGTACACATCGACGCGCGACGCATCGTGGAGCTGTTCTATCGCCACAAAAATGTGAAACTGTGCCTGAGCGGGCATATTCATCTTTTCGACCGCGTGGTTTACAATAATGTGACCTATATTTGCGATGGTGCGGTCAGCGGGCGCTGGTGGGGTGGGAACTATCATCAAACGCCCCCCGGCTGGGGGTTGATTGACCTTTACGACGACGGCTCGTTTGAGCATGAGTATCGTGGCTTCCCTTATCCGATTTCGGTAGGCGGCTAAGGGTACATTGCTTCGCCTCGCCCCCCTCTCCGCGTGCGGGGAACTAATAAGTGCCTCCAAGATTGAATCGTCCCCTTTTCCCACCTTCACCCCCTGACCCCTCTCCCAGAGGGCGAGGGGGAACTCGGCTCCCCTCTCCTCGTGGGAGAGGGGCTGGGGGTGAGGGTCAAAAAGGGGCTTTTAACTTGTGAGGCACTTACCAATCGGGGTTTCAAATGACACATCGTCCTGTGTGGCTCA
>JANXCK010000228.1 GCA_025060055.1 Fimbriimonadales bacterium
GCTGACACATGGCTACTATTCGGGAACTACTGGAGCAGGGTATGCTGATGGGGCTGGGGGCGGTGTCGCTCACGCGCGAAACGGCGCAAAACCTCGTGGATGAGATGGTCAAGCGCGGGCAGGCACAGCGCGAAGAAGCCAGCGAAATGGTGGAACAACTGCTCAAGCGGGGCGAGAAAGAGCGCAACGCCCTGCGCAAACTCATCCGCGAAGAGATCCAAGAGGTACTTCGGGAGTTGCAGCTGCCCACGCACGCCGACATCAAGGCGATTGAGCGCAAGCTCGACGCGATTTTGCAACGGCTGCAAGCAACGCCACAGGAGTAAGCGATGCGCCCTCTTGCGCGGCGCGTGCGGAGCCTGCAGCGCTATCGGCAGGTCGTGAGTGTGCTGGCGCGGCATGGCTTCGGCGGCGCATTGGAATACCTCAGCGTCCACCGACGCCTCTCCCTGAGCAAAGGCGAGTTGCGCGCCCCGCTGGAACCCCTCGAATCGCCCGCGCAGCACCTGCGCACCGCGATGGAAGAACTCGGACCCACCTTCGTCAAACTGGGGCAGATTCTCAGCACCCGCTCCGACATCTTGCCAGAACCGTTCATTGAGGAACTGCGCAAACTGCAAGACAGCGTGCCGCCTGAGCCGTGGACAGTGATGCGCCCGCTCATCGAACAGGAACTGGCGCGCCCGCTGGAGGAAGTATTCGCTCAGATAGACCCCGAACCTATCGGCGCGGCGTCGCTTTCGCAGGTGTACGCAGGGACACTCCACGACGGCACACCTGTCGCAATCAAGGTGCAACGCCCCCACATCCGCGAAGTGGTGGAGTTGGATTTGGAAATCCTGCACGATTTGGCGCACTTGGCGCAGCGCACGCAGCTGGGCGAGCTGTATGACCCCGAAACCGTCGCCGAAGACTTCGCCTTCACTCTGCTGAACGAGCTGGACTATCGTCGCGAGCTGCGCAACGCCGAGCAGTTCCGCCGCAACTTCGAGGGCGAAAGCGAGGTGCATATCCCGCAGTTCTACGCCGAGCTTTGCACCGAGCGACTGTTGGTGATGGAACGCCTGCAGGGAATCAAGGTGGACGAGGTGGACGCGCTTCGCGCCGCAGGACACGACACGCGTGAGATTGCGCTGCGTGCCTCGCGACTTATCATCAAAGAGGTGCTGGAAGACGGCTTTTTCCACGCTGACCCGCACCCCGGCAACTACCTTATCCTGCCTGATGGGCGAATTGGCGTGCTGGACTTTGGGATGGTGGGAGTGTTGAACGACGAGGATCGCCTTAGCCTCACGCGCCTCTACATCGCGATTGTGCGACTGGACACGCACGGCATTCTGAATGTGTTCGCGCGGATGGGCGCGTTCACACGGTTCACCGACCGACAGAAGCTGGCACGCGCGACGGAGCGCATCATCACCAAGTATCGCGGGCGCACGCTCAAAGAGAGCCGATTCACCGAGTTCTGGAACGACCTCACGGAACTGTGTCGACACCACCATCTGCGTTTGCCGAGCAATCTCTGGCTCGTGGGCAAAACGCTGGCAATGCTGGAAGGCATCGGCAGACAGTTAGACCCCGACTATGACCTGTTCGAGGTTTCCAAGCCGTTCGTGCGCCAACTCAGCAAGCAGGCGTGGTTGCCAACACTGAGCATGCAAGATGTGGTGGAGCAGGTAGACACTTGGCGCTACCTGATGCGCGAGATGCCCGCGATGCTGATGCAGTGGCTGCAGAGTGTGGAGCGCGGCAAAGTGCCTGTGGAAGCGCACATCGGCGCGACACAGGAGACGCTCGATCGCCTCGATGCGATGATCACGCGCCTCTCGCTGAGTATGCTGGTGGCGGCGTTCATCGTGGGGCTGGCGTTGCTGCTACCCGCCACGCGCGACATCCCATTCGCGACCCCGCTCACGATTCTCGGCTTCCTCGGCGCGACAGTGCTGGGAGTGTGGCTACTGGTCTCGATTCTCAAAAAGCGACACTGAAAGTATGTTAGAGGGTCTCGGTGCGATTGTCGGCAGTGCAGGGGTAGGTGCGGTTTCCGATGCCTACTGCCTCGATGGGGCGCAACCCGTTGCCGTGGTTATGCCCGAAAGCGAGGCGGAGGTGTGCGCTCTGATGGAATATGCGCGTCGGATGGACGCGCCCTGCGTGGTGGCAGGTGGCGGAACTCACCTTACTTACCTTGCGCCGCCCGAACGCGCTTGGTGGCTGCTCAGCACGCGTCGCCTCAATCGCATCGTGGACTACTCCCCACATGATTTGGTGCTGACAGTTGGCGCAGGAATGACTCTGCAGCAGGTTCAGACGCTGCTGGGCGAGCATAATCAGTACCTGCCGTGGAATGTGCCGCTGCCTGCAGATGCGACGCTGGGCGGGATTGTGGCGAGCAACCGCGCGGGGTCATGGCGCTATCGGTTCGGCACGCCGCGCGATCGCTTGCTGGCAGTGCGTGCCGTGCGCACCGATGGCGTCGCTTTCAAAAGCGGCGCGAAAGTGGTCAAAAGCGTGGCAGGGTACGACCTGCATCGGCTCCTGTGCGGTTCATGGGGCACGCTGGCGGTACTCACAGAGGTCACACTGAAGGTTCAACCGTTGCCATCCGCCTTCGGAGCCGTCGGCTGGTTCACCGCGTGGCATCAGCTGCAGCCCACGCTTGTTGACCTGATGCAAATGCCTCTGCAGCCCGACGGAATCAGCGTGCTGGCGCTGCGTGGTCAGGTGTTTCGGGGGTTCTCAGGCTTGCGTCGGGTGTCGCAAGCCGAGTTCGAGTCGGCTGCGGTTACCTCACTGGCTCGTGGTATCAAAACAGCTCTCTCCGCTGTAGGAACGCCTGTTCGGGGCAGAGTCGAGGTGCTGGAACCCGCGTTGCGCACCGCTCTGGAGGGGCAGCCGCAGCCAGAGGCGACAGCGCACGACACCCCGACACCGTACATCCTGCTGGAGTTTTCAGGGCGTCCCGATGGCGTCGCCTGGCAGATTCAACAGGTGCGCGAGCGCGGCTACCCCGCAGAGCCAGTGGACGAGGCGTGGCTCAAGCAGATTCGCGACTGGCTCGCGCCCCGCACGCACGCGCTACTGCTACAAATCCTAACGTCCCCCACCACGATTGCAGAGGCGATGGCGCACTGGGTGGAGCTGAACGGCGTCTCGGCAATCGCACACGCAGGCAGCGGCGTACTCTACATCGCTGTAGAGCAGAGCGGTCTGACTGAGGCACTGGTTCAGCGTATTCGCTTGCTAAGTGCGAAGTGTCGCGTGCTGAACGGCGCGGCGTGGCTGCGTCAGCAGACGGGCGGTGAACTGCCGCGCATGCTCCTCAGCGAGGGCGAGCGACACCTGATGCAGCGCGTCAAAGCCGCGCTGGATGCGCAAGGCATTCTGCCCGCGCTGGTCTGACAGCGGTTCAGACACAACGCCAACGCTACAACACCTTCTCTGGCGCGACGAATTCGTATCCGAACTGCTCCGCAATCGGCTGCAGAGTGACCTTGCCCTGCACGATGTTCAGTCCGAGCCGCAGCGCGGCGTCTTGACGGCACGCCTCCTGCCAGCCGTACTCGGCAAGACGCAGCACATACGGGGTGGTGACATGCGTAAGCGCGTAGGTGGAGGTGCGTGCCACGGCACCAGGCATGTTGCTCACGGCGTAATGCACCACGCCGTCCACCACATAGGTCGGCTCACGGTGTGTCGTGGGGCGAATAGTCTCTGCCAGCCCGCCCTGGTCGACTGAGACATCCACCAGCACTGCGCCCGTCTTGAGCGTGGCAAGCATCTCGCGCTTGATGAGAATGGGCGTGCGCCCGCCCGTCACATAAATCGCGCCGACAATCAGGTCTGCCTGCTGCGTCGCCTCACGCAAGTTGGCAGGGTTGGAATAAAGCGTGTCCACATTCGCGGGCAGGGTCTCTTCTAAGGCGCGTAGACGCGCGATGTTGATGTCCAGAATCAGCACGCGTGCGCCGAACCCTGCAGCGATACGCGCTGCGTTCGCGCCGACCACACCCGCGCCAATGACTGCAACCGTGCCAGGCAGCACGCCCGGCGCACCCGCCAGCAGCACGCCACGCCCGCCCATCGGACGCTCCAAACACCATGCGCCGACCTGCACCGCCATCCGCCCCGCAATCTCGCTCATCGGCAGCAGGATGGGGTGTGTGCCGTCGGGGGTCTGGATAGTTTCATATGCGATGCAAATCGCGCCGCTTTGCACCATCGCGCGGGTTAGTTCCTCGCTGGCGGCGAAGTGGAAGAAGGTAAAAATGACCTGTTTAGGGCGAATCAGGGGATACTCGCTGGGCAGCGGCTCTTTCACCTTCACAATCATCTCTGCGCGACGCCACACTTCGGCGGCGTCTTCCACGATGCATGCGCCCGCCGCCTCATACTCGCTGTCGGGAATGCCCGTGCCGTCGCCCGCGCCACGCTCAATCAGCACTGTGTGCCCATGATGGGTCAACACTTCCACACCCGACGGCGTCATCGCCACTCGATACTCGTCGGGCTTAATCTCCTTCGGAACGCCGATGACCATCGCGCTATACAGTGTACCTGAAACGCCCTGAGCGCGTGAGGTAGAATTTGTCTGGCATGCAGAACCCGTTTCCAGGCATGAACCCTTACTTGGAGCGGTTTTGGCGGAGCGTACACGCCTCGATGATTGTCTACGGGCGCGACATGTTGAACGAGGTGCTGCCCGAAGGCTTGCTGGCAGTGGTGGAGGAGCGAATGTATGTAGAGCTGCCCGACCTCTCTCAACGCGCCGTGTATCCCGATATTCGCGTCGTGCGCCACAAAACCGTACCAGAGTATCACGCGCCCGCCGCTGTCGCCACTGAACCCATGCGCGCTGATTACCCTATCTATGTCGAGCTACTCAGCGAACCGATTACGGAAACCTACATCAACATTATCGAGACCGCTGGCGAGCGCGTGATTACGACCATCGAGGTGTTGAGCCTTGCTAACAAGCTGCCTGGCACAGGGCAGGCGCAGTACCTCAGAAAGCAGCAGGAGACCATTCAAGCAGGCATCAATCTGGTCGAAATCGACTTACTGCGCACGGGCGAGTGGGTACTGAGCTTGCCCGATGGCTACCTGCACGAGCCAGAGCGAACCCCGTATCGGGTCTGCGTGTTCCGCGCCGAGCGCCCAACCTTCCGCGAGTACTATCCAATCGGACTGCGGGAACCGCTCCCCACAATCCGTGTACCCCTACGCCCAACAGATGCCGACGCGCCGATGGATTTGCAAGCACTTCTCAACAAAGTGTATCTGCAAGGACGCTACCACTTGCTGATAGACTACCAGCAAGACCCCGTACCTGCGCTGAGCGCGGACGACTCCCAGTGGGTAGATACGCTCCTGCGCAAGCAGGGGCTACGCTCAGCCTGAAGACACGATTGGTATAATACCCTTCACATGCCAGCTATCGTGGTGGAACACTTGTCCAAGACCTACTACACCTACAAGCGCCCGCCTGGCTTATGGAACGCCGTCAAGAGCCTGTTTCGGCGCGAGCGGCACGAGGTGCACGCGGTGCGCGACATCTCGTTCACTATCGAAGAAGGAGAGCTGGTCGGCTTTCTCGGACCGAACGGCGCTGGCAAGACCACCACGCTGAAGATGCTCTCAGGCATCATCTACCCCAGCGCGGGCACAGCGAGGGTACTGGGCTACATCCCGTGGGAGCGCCGCCCCGAAATGCAGCGCCAAATCGCGCTGGTGATGGGGCAGAAGATGCAGCTCTGGTGGGACTTGCCTCCCTACGAGTCGTACATCCTGCTCAAAGCGCTGTATGAAGTGCCCGATTCGGAGTTTGAACGGCGCGTGCAGGAGTTAGCGGAGATGCTGGAGATTCGCCACGTGCTGCACACGCAGGTGCGTCGCCTCTCGCTGGGCGAGCGGATGAAATGCGAACTGCTGGCAGCACTGCTGCACCGTCCACGCGTGCTGTTTCTGGACGAGCCGACGATTGGGCTGGATGTGGTTTCGCAAAAGCGCATTCGCGAGTTCCTCAAGGAGTATAACCGCCGCGAGCGCACCACGATTTTGCTCACCAGCCACTACATGCAGGATGTCCAAGAACTGGCGCAGCGCGTGCTGATTATCCATCACGGGCAACTGATTTTCGACGATACGCTGCGGGCGTTGGTGGAGCGGTTTAGCCCCTCCAAGGCGTTGCATCTGCGTTTCGAGCGTCCCGTGCCAGTGGCGGAGTTGAGCCGTTTCGGGCGCGTCGTGCGGGCAGAGGGGCTGGAAGCGGTGCTGGAGGCGCCGCGCGAGCAGGTGAGCCGAATCGCCAGCGAAGCGCTGCATGCGTTGCCCATCTATGACATCACCATCGAAGAGGTGGATGTGGACGAGATTATCCGCGATATTTTTGCGGGCAAGCAAAAGGACTACACAGACTCTTAGAAACTGTATGCCCTCACCCTCAGTCCCTCTCCCACGGGGAGAGGGGGGCCGTCAGGAGGTAGGGGCGAGGTGACCTCGCCCCAACGCTTCCCCCTCGCCCTCTAGGAGAGGGGGCAAGGGAGTGAGGGCATACAGCGTCTAAAACCCCACTTGGTAAGTGCCTCAAAGGTTAAAAGCTCCCTTTTTGACCCTCACCCCCCTTGCCCCCTCTCCCACGCCGTGGGAGCGGGGATGGGGGTGAGGGTGGTGAAACGGGACGATTTAATCGTTGAGGCACTTATGTACCTCAAATCTTAAAACCTCCCCTTCTGCAGGGCAGACACGGGGGTCTGCCCCTACAGGGTTTGTGTAGCGGCGCGCCCCTGTGCGCGCCCTGACAAAAGCAACAATTTCACATTTGAGGCACTTATACCAATCGCCGTTTCAGACGCCGTGTTGCCCACACCCCCTGCCCCCACTCCCACCGCGGGGGGGAGGGGGGGGTCGGACTCCCCACACCCCCCACCCGGGAGAGGGGCGGGGGGGGAGGGGCCAACCACAATTGTAATGCCGGTTGGGGTTAGCACCCCCCCCCCAAGTTGGTCACCACAAACCCCAGGTCAGCACTGTCTACAACCCCGTCGCCGTTCGCGTCGCCCTGACCGCCTGGACTGCCAAAGTTGAGCAGCACGAGGAGCAGATCGATGTCGTTCACGCAGCCGTCGCCATTCACATCGCCGGCTCGCCGCTCGACCTG
>JANXCK010000254.1 GCA_025060055.1 Fimbriimonadales bacterium
CCGCTTGCGTTAGGCGAGTATGACGAACCGTTCCCCGACATCGCCGTCGTGCGCGGCACCCCGCGCGACTACCTCCACACCCACCCCACCACCGCCCTGCTGGTGGTCGAAATCGCCGAAGCCTCGCTCAGAACCGACCGCGAGACCAAAGGCAGTCTGTACGCCCGTGCGCAAGTGCCCGAATACTGGATTGTCAATCTCAAGGAGCGCGTGGTGGAGGTGTATCGGGAGCCTGAGGCGGATGCGAAGGCGGTGTATGGGGCGTCGTATCGGTGGCGGGAGGTGTTGGGGGTGGGGGCGCAGGTGTCGTTGGTGAGTGTGCCGAATGTGGTGATTGCCGTAGAACAGCTCATCCCGTAGCACGACGAATCCACCAAGCTGCTGTGTGCCTCTAACAGAATGAGTGATTATGAAGCGACTTACTTTGTGGCTTGTTTGGCTGGTTGCAATCGCCGCGCTTGCTGGAGCGATACAGGCGCGGGTGGGCAGCGCATCTACCCAAGAAAATGATGCCTGTACAACCTACATCTACTGGGAGTCGCCACTGCTGCGGTAAAGAGTGCCAAGCCGCAGGGGCAGCTAATACCAGTCGGGTTGATCTCCACGCACTCCAGCCAGCTCACGATGTTATCCGCTGCGCCCAGAAACCACACCTCATGCACATAGCCTGCGTCCACCAGCTCCTTCAGTGTAAGGAACCGCTTGCGGTCGTTGGGGTCGCACACGCCGATGCGCTCGGCGAACTCTTCGGTGAAAAAGCCGTCGTAGCTGCCTGAAATGAAGTCGGGGCGCGGGTGCTTGCGGCGCGGCGTGGCAGAACTGTTCCTGCCTTTCGGTCCGTCGGGGTCTTGCAAATCCACATAGCGCCACACCGAGTATTCCAAGAATCGCGGCGTGCGCGGGTCTTTGTAGCCATGGTAGCGGCTGCTCTCGTTCAGCGCCGTAATCAGGTCGGAGAAAATCTTTTCGGGTCTGCCTGGCTCAATCCCGTTCACGAAGTTGATACACAGCAGGCGCGGGCGCATCTGGCGGATACGGTCATGATTACGCGGAATCCACTCATCGGAGTTGGCGTTGCTAACCGTGTTGGGCCACAGCGTCGTGTCGCTGGGGTCGCGCAAGGGCTTGGGCGTGCCGTCGGGTTTAAAGTTCTCCCGCCAGCGCAGCGTCTGCTGCAGGGTCTCGGCTTGCAGTTGCTTGTAGTCGCGCATGGTTAGGTGCCTCCAGAGCAAAGCGGTTGTAGGGCGACAGTAGGCGCGCCTCGCGTGGCGTCCTACTATCGGGAGCGCAGTCATACAAGAGGTTCTTCTGGTTGCCGTTAAGCACGCGCTGTACGACTGCCTCCGCGTCGCCTACGCCGACCGCATGCCTCAGCCACTCGCGTTGCTCCACAGTGAGCGTGAGCCACGGGAAAGTCTCTATCAAGGCTTTCGCCTGCGACAGCCCCAAGTATTTGCGCGTGTACTGGCTCTCGGAATACTTGTAGGTGGTCATAAACTCGCTGTCGGTTTGGGCGCGCCAGTATTCCAGTAACAGATTGAAGTAATCACGCAGGATTGCCGACTCTTCGTGGCTCAGGGTGGGCGTGATGAACAGTTGTATCGGGTGAGTGCGGAAGGTCGCCCTCGTCACGACGATGCCGTCCGCGCCCTGAAACGCCTCCGAGATAAAGTATAGCCCTGCGCGCCCATCCATGCTGCCCGTATCGAGGGTACGAATGAACAGTGGGTTCGCAAGTACCTTTTGATATAGGTTTTCGGAAACAGTTGCCTGAATGCGCCGATAGTCGTTGCCGTCGTAGCCGTTTGCATCGATGAGTGTGAGCGGGTATGCGCCTGGATTGGCATCCACTTCGCTCAGCGTCAGGTAGAAGCGCACGCTCAGCGGGCGGGGCGCACGCGCCTGCTGTACAAAGGTCTCAAACTCGCCCCCTGCGCGGTAGTGATAGCGTGGCTCCAGTCGGTAGACGCGCCGCGCTGCGCCGTGATTGAGCTTGATTGCCTCGAACTGCTGCGCCTCTTTCTGGGGAAACGGCTTGCGCTCAAAAAAGCAAATCGCCACATGCACGCCCGTATGCTCAAAAATGTCGCGCTCCAGAATAATCGCCCGTGTAATCCGATAGTAGGGCAGGAAGTCATCACGGAACTTATTCGAGATGCTCGCTCCGAACAGGAAGTTGCTGGGGATGATGTAAATCATCCGCTCCAGTTTCGCGCGCAGGTCGTTGATGAGGGCAATCTGGTAGAGGTCTTGATAGCCCTTGTTTTCGCCCTCGAACAGGGGCAGGTAGGACTGTGTTTCGGGATGCTTGGCGATGTAGCCCAGATACAAGTACGGCGGATTTGTGATGTGGTAGACGGGCAACCCAGTGCGAAGTATCTCGGTGGGGTAGTCCGCGAGGGTGTCGCGTTGCTGGATGTTGCGCCGCGCCAGCGGCTCAGGGACGCCCAGCCGCACGGCATTCTGGATGGCACGCTCCACCATTGCAGGCTGCACATCATACAGGCGGATATGCTGCTCGAAGAAGGCAGGGCGTTCATCCGCAGGCAGGCTGCGCAGCAACGGCAGCACGAGGTTGCCCGCGCCTGCAAATAGGTCAACCCAGAGGTACTGGCGCAGCAGGGGCTGCACGGCAGGCAGAATATACTGCTCGAAAACTGCCGTCGGGGTCAGGTGTTCGCCCAGCCGTCGGCGGTGTCGGCGCGTGTCCACAGGACAGTTATTCGATTTTGCGGTTCATGCTCCTGCCGAAGACGACTACTCGTCCCTCAAGTAAACCTCCAGCTTCTGGCGGAGCAGTTCGCGGGCGCGGTGCAGGCGCGCTTTCACCGCTGCTTGCGTCAGCCCCAACTTTTTAGCGGTCTCCTCGGTGGACAGTCCCTCCATATCGCGCAGTTGCAGCACGGGGCGCAGCGAGTCGGGCAGTTCCGCTACGGCGCGTTGCACGCGCTCGCGCAAATCGTTCTCAATCGCCAGCGCTTGGGGGTCTTGCGAATACTGGTCGATGAGCTGGCGCAAGATGGCTTTCCCTTCCTCGCTGTTGAGCGGGTCGTCCAGCGAGTAGAAGCGGTCTAACTCGCGTCGGGCGCGGATGCACAGGCGACGCGCGATGGTATACAGCCATGTGGCGAAGTTCGCGTCGCCGCGAAACTGGTGCAGCGCCTTGAAAGCGTTCAGCAGCGCGTCCTGCAGCACATCGTGCGTGGTTTCGGGGTTGCCCCCACACGCCCGCAGCAGCGACTTGAACACCTTATCACGATGACGCGCCCAAAGCCGATCGAATGCCCGTTCGTCGCCCTGCTTGGCAGCTTCGATTAAATGAAGGTCATCTGTCATAGCCTCACTTGTAATTACGGTTTCGCGCCGAAAGTTTGCACCTCGCCGCGCTGGAGTACCATCGTCGGGTGGACAACGATGTTGGCGTACTGGCGCAGGTATGCGCCGCCAGCGTTGCGGGCTTGCTGTCGCGCCTTGCCCAGCGACTCGAGCCATCGCGGGTTGTGGGTTAGATTCGCGAGCTTGTAAAGGTCGGGGTTCAGCGCGTAGTCCCAAAGCACCAAGCGGGAGCCACCTTGCCGCGCCTGCTGCAGCAGCGCTTGGAAATCGCTTTCGGGTTGAAGCCAGCAACTGGCGTCTATCGCCTGCGCTCTGCCCGCTGCGTAGTAGCGCAGCCACTCGGCAAGGCGCGTGGAAGCGACCAAGATGTCGTCGTCACGGATGCCTGTCGAGAACGCTTCCGCCTCCTGACGCTCGCCATCGTATTCCGTTGAGCGCAGGTTCGCTGCCTTCATCAGCCCGAATACAACCAGAACCACGGCAAGCACAGGCGCGACCAAGCCCACGCGCCGCGCATCCTCTTCCACATAGCTCCCCAGCCAGCCGCCCAGCCCCACAAGCGCCCAAAACAGCGTCCACAGGTAGAACGCCTGGCGATCGCCCTGCCACAGCACGAGCACGACCAGCGACAGCAGGAGCGCCAGACCGCCCACCCCGCGTACCGCGCTCACCAGCCGGTCAGTCACCACGCGCTCGCCTGAAACGCGAATCAAGATGAGAATGACGACAGAAACCAGCATCATCAGCAGGAATATGCCTTTGAGGAGCGTGACAAAGGTTCCTGCCAAATAGTATTGGTACACATCGCGCACGCGGAAGGGGCGTCCGACCGCGAGCAGGGCGTTCTGCATCTGTTCGCCGGTGGCTTGCCAGTAGAGGGCGGAGAGGCGCGGGATGTCGATGTAGCTGGCGCCTTCGCCTGTCCAGAGCCATTCTACTATCGAAGGCTTCGGGCGCAGGGCGCCGCCGACCTGCACTTGGGGCGGGAGCAACGCGAAGTAGGCAGCGAGATACCCCACAAGCGCAACGCCTACCGCTGCGCCGATGAGTCCCGCGCCGCCACCACGACGCAGCGCCATGATGCCTGCTGCTAACACAGGCAGCAGCGCGAACAGGTTCACCAGCCCGATGACGCCTCCCAACACGCCCAGCCGCGTCCCGCCCGCTGAGTTCAACTCACGCTCCGCCAGCCAGCGAATCGCGCTCAGCCCCCACCACGCCGTAAGCAACAGCGCCAGCGACGCCACAGGCAACATCGTCGCGCTTACCCACGCCACATTCGACCCGTAAAACACGAAAGTGAGCCAGCCTGTCAGCCCCGAGCTTAGCCCTACCAAGCGCAAAATCCGAAACAGAATCAACCCTGATGCCCAGATGCTCAGTGCGCTGACAATCTGCGCGGCGTCCACCAGTGGCAGAAAGCGCAAGGGCAGCGTGGCAAGCCACAGCAGCACAACGCCC
>JANXCK010000078.1 GCA_025060055.1 Fimbriimonadales bacterium
TTCGGCACGGGAGGCAAGCGCGTTCGAGACATCTTCCATCAGCCGTTCGTAGGCAACATGCAGCATCAGCGGTTCGTCGAGGACAAGCCAACCTTCGGCAGGCAGGTAGTCCAGCAGGCAGGCACGCTCACTGAGCAGCCACGGCAAGTACAGCTCGAGGCGGTCGAATGGCGCGCCTTGCGTCAGGGGGCGCAGGTCATCGTTTAGTCGCTGGCGCAGCTCGGTCTGGAGTGCGGCGGGCTGCTGCGCAATCAGCGTCTCCCACACGCTGCGGATGCGTTCCGCTGTCGCGGGGTTGCCCATCGGGGTCTCACGCGCGGGCGGGATAGCCACACACGGTATCGGGCGTATTGAGCGCTGGGAGGCAGGCTCAAACACGCGCAGGCTCGTGATTTCATCGCCCCAGAACTCGATTCGCACGGGCAAATCCGCGCCCATCGGGAACACATCCACGATGCCTCCACGCCGCGCGAAGAAGCCCGGCAGGCGCACAGGCTCTTGGTAATCGTAGCCGTCTTCTGCCAAGCGGCGCAGCAGCGTACCCGGTTCGACTTGACAGACCCATTCGTGCGTGTCGGGCGGCGGCGTGTCGGGCACGCGCAGACGCACCAGCTCAGACTCAAACAGCAATTCGGGCATGGTGCGCTGCAGCCCAGCAGCGATGGGCACAATCAAGCACACTGCATCGCCTCGATGCAGCGCGTGCAGGGCGCGGATACGCTCGTGCAGCGTCTCCTGCTCCACGCCTGTCGGCTCCAGCAGGGGTGTCAGGCTGCTGGGCACGCGCAGCACGCGGCTTTCTGGCAAGCCCAGCCTGAGCAAAATCGCCAGCCACTGCTCGGCACGCTCCAGCGAAGGTGTCAGCACGATGACGGGTCGCTCCTGTCGCGCTATCCACGAGGCAAGCAGCACAGGGCGCGACTCAAGGCATACCTCGCGCCAAACTGTGGGGCATTCTGGCGCAGGCGTCGGCACGGCGAGACTGAGCCGCTCCAGCCATTCTGGGAGCATGCGTGAGAAAGTGTACCTGTTGAAGACCCCTGCCACCCGATGGGGGCTGAAAACAGCGCGGAAGCAAGCGGGTATCCTTTCGGTGTGATTCGGGTAGGCATTGTTGGTGCGACGGGCTACACAGGTAGTGAGCTTATCCGCTTGCTGAGCGGGCATCCCTCCGCTCAGATTACCGCGCTCGTCTCGCGCTCGGAAGCGGGCAAACCCGTCGCAAGCGTGCTGCCCCATCTCAGCGGGTTGCCCTTGCCCCCGTTGAGCGCGTTTGAGCCTCATCAGCTGGCAGAGCAGTGCGATGTGGTGTTCTTGGCGGGTGAGACGGGGTTTGCGATGGAGCATGCACCTGCGCTATTGCGACAGGGGCTGAAAGTGATTGACCTATCTGCCGATTTTCGGCTCAAAGACCCTGCAGTGTTCGCTGAGTGGTATGGCAGGCAGCACACGGCTACCGAGTGGCTCGCAGAAGCCCTGTACGGCTTACCCGAACTGACCCCTCACGACGCATATCGGCACGCTCGTCTGGTCGCCAATCCGGGCTGTTATCCGACGGCGGCGGGGCTGGCACTTGCGCCGCTGGTCAAGTCGGGGTTGGTGGAGCCAGATAGCGTGATTGTGGACGCCAAGTCGGGCGTATCTGGCGCGGGCAGGTCGCGCGTCAGTGTGGAATATCTGTTCACCGAGCTGAATGAAAACTTCAAAGCCTACAGCGTGGAGCGCCACCGCCATACGCCCGAAATCGAGCAGGTGCTGAGCCTTATCAGCGGGCAGAGTGTGCGCGTGCGTTTCACGCCGCATCTGGTTCCGATGACGCGCGGTATTCTCTGCACAGCCTACGCTCGACTGCGTCGACGGGTTAGTCCCGAACAGCTGCACGCACTGTACACGGAGTTCTATCGCGAGCAGCCATTTGTAGTGGTACGCCCGCTGGGCGCGTTCCCTGCCACACGCGAGGTGTACGGCTCCAACCGTTGCGACATCGGGGTGACCATTGATGTGCGCACGCAGACGGCTGTAGTCATCAGCGCCCTCGACAACCTCGTCAAGGGCGCTGCAGGGCAGGCAATCCAGAACATGAACTTACTTATCGGAACAGAACCGACACAGGGATTGCCCCTTGCTGGCATGTGTCCGTAGCACGCATCTGTGGCTCATAACGGGCGACCCTGCAAGGGCTTAGCATCCCTGCCCGAAGTTGAGTAGCACAATCAGCAGATCTGCATCGTTGATCACGCCGTCCCAGTTGAGGTCTTCGTTGCGGTAGCCCTCTGCGCCGAAGTTGGTCAGAATCGCCAGCAGGTCGGTGTCATTCACACAGCCGTCTCGGTTCACATCGCCCGTGCGTGGGACGCCCGTGTCCAGCAAGTAGGCTTCTGTGCGTCCTGTGGCAGCGTTCGTGCCGTAGCCCACGATGTAGCGTCCGTTCGGCGAGATGCCCAGCGCCGCTGCGAGCCTCGAGCCGTCCGTAAGTAAGCTGGCGTACACTTGGTTGAGGTCTTGGAACACGCCGTTGACCCAGCGAGCGGCGTAAAATTCGTCCTCCAGATCGGTGGTGTAGCCGACGATGATGCTACCGTCGCCCGACACGGCGGCAGCGGATGTTGTGAACCCGCTCAATCCATTCAGGCTTTGCATCTGGTTATTTTGCCAGCGGAAGGCGCGCGTGCGTCGGAACTGGTCGCGCCACTCGCCCACCACCACATCGCCCCGCGCGGAGACGCCCCGCGCAATACTCAGGCTTGAACCCAGCGTGTCAATATCTCGCATCGTCCCGTTCACCACCCAGCGGAAAGCGCGGGTTTGCCTTAGCGCGTTGCGCGACTCGCCCACCACGACGCGCCCATCTGCTGAGACGGCGTAGGCGATGCTGGTGTCGCCACCCAGCGTGCCCAGGTTGTCCAGGGCGCCGTTCTGCCAGCGGAAGGCACGAATTTGCCCGTCACCCTGCTGGGCGTACCCGACCACCACCGTACCATCTGCCGAGACACTGTATGCCAGTCCAAGATTGCCCGTGAAGGTGCCAAGGTCTTGAGGAACGCCCCCAACCCAGCGCACAGCACGCTGCAGGGTATCTGCGTTGTAGGCATATCCGACTACCACGGAGCCGTTCGCGGACACCGCGTAGGCATCGCTGAATGGACCGCCCAGCGTGTCCAAAGCGGTCATCACGCCATTTTGCCAACGAAAACCCCGAAACGGACCTTCCGAGGTGTACGAAAAGCCGACAACGACAGTGCCGTCAGCGGACACGCCGTGCGCCTCGCTGTAAAACCCGCCCAGCGTGCCCAGCCAAGTGAGGCGCGGCTGCTGCGCTTGCAGCAGGCTCAGAAGACTCAGCCCGATACCCAGTGCTAATGTGGCTCTCATAGGCGTACTCCTGTCCTCGCCAGCGACAAGATTGCCAACCCTACAATGCATTTTAATGCAAAGCGCGTGACAAAGTCGTGACAAGCCTTGCTTTGCCTTGTCGGAGTTTCAAACGGCACAGTATTCTGAACGGCTGAAGCCGTTCCTGTGCAGACCAAGCCGACCTCCGTCGGCTGTAGCCCGCGTAGGCGGGCTTCATTTGCACAGGAACGGCTTTAGCCGTGTTTCTCTTGTGTGAGGCACTTATTACCGATACAACCAGCCCAATCCTCAGGTAAACTTTTGGTGCGAGGAGGCAGCGATGAACGCAGGCTTTCAGCAGTGGCTTCATCAGAGCATTGAGCAGCTCAAGGCGCAGAACCTCTACAAGCAGCCGCCCGTTTTGGAGTCGCCGCAGGGCGGGCGCGTGCGCATCGGCGGGCGCGAGGTAATCAACTTAGCCTCGAACAACTATCTCGGCTTAGCAAACGACCCTCGGCTGAAGCAGGCAGCGATTGAGGCGGTGCAGCAGTTCGGCGCAGGGGCAGGCGCGGTGCGCTGGCTCGGCGGCACGAACACCCTCTACGAGACGCTCGAACAGAAGCTCGCCGAGTTCAAGAAAACCGAAGCCGTGCTGGTGTTCCAATCGGGTTTCAACGCCAACTCGGGCACAATCCCCTCGTGCTTCGTGGAAGGCGATGTGATTATCTCAGATGAGCTGAACCACGCCAGCATCATCGACGGCGTGCGCCTCAGCAGCGCGAAATACAAAAAGAGCGAAGGCTATGTGTACGAGCATAAAAATATGAATCACCTGGAGGACATCCTCAAGCGCTGCGGGCATTTCAAGAAGCGGCTGATTGTGACCGACGGCGTGTTCAGCATGGATGGGGATATCGCGCCCCTGCCTGAGATTGTGCAACTTGCCGAGAAGTACGACGCGGTGGTGATGGTGGACGATGCGCACGCTTCGGGCGTCTTGGGCGAGCATGGCAGCGGCACCACGAGCCACTTCGGGCTGTACGGGCGCGTGGACATCCAGCTCGGCACACTTTCTAAGGCGATTGGCGTGGTTGGGGGTTATATCGCAGGGAGCCGATTGCTGAAAGAGTGGCTTATCAATCGCGGGCGTCCGTACTTGTTCAGCACTGCGCTACCGCCCGCTGCGGTCGGCGCGATTATCAAAGCCATCGAGATTCTGCAAACCGACCCAGAGCCGATGCGCCGCCTGTGGGACAACGCCCGCTACTGGAAGGAGAACCTCCAGAAGCTCGGCTTCGACACGATGGGCAGCGAGACGCCGATTACGCCCGTGCTGTGCGGCGACGAGGGAATCACGCAGCAGATGGAGCGCAAACTCTACGAGGCGGGCGTGTTCGTGGTTGGGATTGTGTACCCCACGGTGCCGCGCGGCAAGGCGCGCGTGCGCACCATGCCCAACGCGACGCATACAAAACAAGACCTCGACGACGCGCTGGAAGCCTTCGAGAAAGTGGGCAAGGAGTTGGGCGTCATCGGCAGGTGGGTCTAATAAGTGCCTCACAGGTGAAATCGTCTTGTTTTGGGCGCGTCGGGGACACGCCCCTACAGGGTATTTGGGGTAGGGGCAGGTTCTTAACCTGCCCTGCAGAAAAAAGACGATTTCAAGTTGGAAGCACTTACCAATCGTCTTTTCAAGCGTCGTTATGCCCTCACCCCCAGCCCCTCTCCCGCAACGCGGGCGAGGGGGTCAACTGGGCGTAGGGGCGAGGTGACCTCGCCCCTACGCTCCCCCCTCTCCCACCGCGTGGGAGAGGGGGCAGAGGTGAGGGCAACACGGCGTCTGGAATGGCAATTGATACACGAAGCGCACAGGCTCCCTCCCTTTGTGAAGGAGCCTTGAACGCTTATACTTTGGATGACTCGCTGTTCACAGGCGGTGGTTGCCACCGACACTACAGGTTGGGTTTGCAGCAAGGTTGTTGATAGTGTAGGTTCCTCCTGATGGGCAGCTTGGCTGCTGCTGCAAGAAGGCTGGCACAAGGTGGTTCCAGGTGGGAGTGGTGTTCGCTCTCTGGTTCGTAGCAAGCGCCCACTGTTCCTTCGCCGCTTGGATGCGGCGCAGGTTGGAACGGCACGCTGCTGCACGCGAACGCTCGCGCGCGTTCATGTAGCTCGGCACCGCAATCGCCAGCAGAACGCCAACAATCAGCACAACAATCATAATCTCAGTTAGCGTGAAGCCTCTGTTCGCGAGGCATTGTCTCTGAGTGCGCATTGCAGTCGCCCCTTTAGTGAGTGTGTGTCGCCGCCAGCGAGGCTGGCGGCGAAGAGCAAGTATTGCTTACAGACTGTGCGTGCCGCCGATGCTGCAAGTCGGGTTCGTGCTGAGGTTGTTGATGGTGTAAGTTCCCCCCGACGGACAACTGGGCTGCTGCTGCAAGAAATCAGGCACCAAGTTGTTCCACGCTGGTGCTGCGTTCGGGCCTTGGTTGTTCGCCATCGCCCACTGCTCTTTCGCGGCTTGAATCTGGCGCAGGTTCGAGCGGCAGGCGTTCGCGCGAGAACGCTCACGCGCGTTCATAAAGCTGGGTACGGCAATCGCCAGCAGGATGCCGATAATCAGCACCACAATCATAATCTCC
>JANXCK010000122.1 GCA_025060055.1 Fimbriimonadales bacterium
GTGTTGCGGTTGCCGCGCGGCTGGCGCAACGCTTGCTCTTCCAGAAACGCGACGATGTCCGACAGCCGAAATCGCCGCTGGTTGCCTTCCGTGCGGAAACAGCGGAGCCAACCCCGATCGGTGTAGCGGCGAATGGTGGCAGGGCATACTCCTAAAAGGCGCGCGGTCTCCTCCAAAGTCAGCACGGGATTGGTGAGGCGGGCAATCAGCTCGGCGCGGCTCTCGTCGCGCCCTCGCACAGGGTAATACTTGCGTGGCACTTGGTCATCCGTCCACTCCGCCAGATAGCGCAGGTATTTAGGCAGCTTTGCCCAAGTCTCATCCGCTTCGGGAGGCACTATCGCTTCGGGTGTGCGCTGCCTGCGTACCCTGCGTTTGCGCAAGCGGGGTCCATCGGAAGGCGGCTCGGCTGTTGCTGTGCGCGACTCTGCTGCAGCTGTCTGCGGCAGCCCCTCATACAGTTCTTGGCGCAGCAAGGGCACGAACTCGGCAAAGTGCGGCACCCGAATCGAGACCAGAGCGCGCCTCTGAGTGCCTTCAGCAAATCGCTCAGCCGCACGCGGCGTCGCCGTAGAGGACGAGGTGTTAAGCGGCTCAGCAGGCGCAGGCTCGCTGGGCGTCGGTTCGGGTTGCGCAGACACCTCAGGAACCGACTGCGCGGCAGGTTCAGGCGCTCCCTCCGCTCTTTCGAACTGGCTCTCCAGATAGCGATACCACTCGCTCAAGCTCAGACGGCTCATAGATGCACAGATTGTACCCGTCAGAGACTGTTTAGGAATGCAGGCAGGTTTTTTGCAGCGTCGGCGTCGCGCCGACACTTTCGTGGCTTGGGCGTCTCGCCCAAGCGTGTGCGTGGCTTGGACAGTCGTGTCCAAGCATTAGCACGGACAAGATTGTCCGTGCCACTTGCACGGGCATGACTGCCCGTGCCACAACCGAGCGTCGGCGAGGACGCCGATGCTACCGACATCCAAGTGCCCGCTCAATCAGCGGCTGTGCCGTTGCCAGCACCTCGTCCACCGTGATCCACTGCAGACACTCGCGGCGGACGCACTTGTTGGGCGGGCAGGCAGTGCAGAGCGGGCGTTTGGAGAGGGCACGAGCGCGCTGCCCGTAGGGACCTGTGCGCTCAGGACGGGTGGGACCGTACAGCGACACGACAGGCACGCCGAACGCCGCCGCGATGTGTGCCGTGCCCGTATCCCCGCAGATATGCACGGCAGAGCGCGCTACCAGCGCCATCGCCTCTTTCAGGCTGGTGCGTCCAATCAGGCTACGCAAGGGACGCTTTTTCAAGGCACGCAGGCGCTCCTCCAGCGGTCTGTCGCCTGGTCCCCCCACAAACACGGCGGGAATGCCCCATTCCGCCTCGATGCGGTCAGACAGCTCAGCGAATTTCGCAATATCCCAGCGTTTCCACTCCCTGCCAGCGGAGGGGTTGAGGCTCGCTAAGGGTTTACCGTCCGCACCGAGTTGAGCGAGCTTGTAAGCGACCTGCTGGTGCGCCGCGTCTGGTACGAACAGGGGGAACTCCACGGGCGGCTCAGGCAGGTGCGCGTCGTCGGGCGAAGCGTACAAATCGGGAAACTCACCTGATGCGCCCAGCCAACGCGCCGCGTCCAGATACTGCTGCACCACATGGCGGTCAGCGCGCTCGGCAATTGGAATACGGCGCAGCAGCAGTGGGGTTAGTTCACGCATACGGTGCGCCCCGTAGCGAATTGGGATGCGCCCCAGCACGCCCCAAATCGCGCTTTTCAGCAAGCCCTGCAAATCCAGTGCAACTTGATACCGCTCGGCGCGTAGCTCCCGCGCCAGCTGACCCACGATGCGCCACGCTTCGCGTCCGAACGGTCGGGCACGCAACGCCTGATGCGGTATGATGTGCAACCTATCGATGCGGGGCGAGCCGTCGATAACGCCCGCGTGCCGGTCTTCCGCGATCCAGCCGATGTATAGGTGCGGAAACGCCCGCTTGAGCGCAGCCGCAACAGGCGTCGCGTGGACAATATCGCCCATCGAGGACACTTTGAGTATTAGCAGGCGTTCAATCTGATTGAGGTCAACGGGACGTTGCACAAGATGTATTTTTTCGGCAAGGCTGACGCCTTTCCTGCGCTAATACCAATCGGCGTTTCAAGCGACACAGTTCGTCAGCGAGACGCTGACGCTACGCACATGCTCCATGTAGCGTCGGCGTCCCCGCCGACGGCTGTGCTACTTGAACCCCCGATTGGTATAAGAGCCATCAGAAGGGGTCTCGCAGTCGATTGCAGGACTCCTGCAGGCGACGGAGAATCGGAAACCGTCATGGCGAAACGCGGTGTGATGGAAGTCTCGCTGATTTTCCCCGAAGCCGACATCATTCGGCGATACTACAAGGGGCTTATCTATCTGGCGGCGCGCACCTGCTACAGCGAGAAAACACCCCAGCAAATCTGGGACGAGTTCCTCGCGGACAAAACGCCTCCCGAACGCGTGATGAAACTGATTGAGCATGTAATCGAGTCGGGGCATCATAGCACGATTGAACACATCAGCTTCACCTTCGCAATTTCGGGCGTCAGTCGCGCGCTCAGCCACCAGCTCGTGCGCCATCGTATCGGCGTGGCATTCGATCAGCAGAGCCAGCGCTATGTGAAATATAAAGAGCCGATGTATGTCATCCCACCCAGCATCGAGGCGAACCCTGAGGCACGCCAAGAGTTCGAGCGGTTCCGCGATGTCAGTGAAGCGATTTACCACCAATTTTTAGCGCAGGGCATCCCCGCAGAAGATGCGCGATTCATCTTCCCGAACGCCGTGACGACGAACCTGATTATGACGGTGAACTTACGGCAGCTGATGCACATGGCAGGGTTGCGCCTGTGTACCTTGGCGCAGTGGGAGATTCGGCAACTGTTCAAGTTAATTCGCAAGGAGTTGATGGCAGCGGAGCCGTACTTTGGCAGGTTGCTGGTTCCCAAGTGTGTGCCGCTGGGCTACTGCGACGAGAAGCGCAACGAGGATGAACACTGTCGCATTCGCCCGCACAAGAACTCGGTGTTTCGGGTGTGGGAGCTTTACAAGCGCGGACGGCTGGTCGAGCGTGAACCGCAAGAGCATGGGTCGTGAATAAGCCTGCCTTGGAGGGGGCGCCTCGCCCGCCCGAGCGCGAGCGAGGGCAACCCTTGCTGCCGAGAGGAGGCACAGGTCAAGGTCGGCGATAATCAGGACCCGTGGTCTCGGGGAAAGTGTAGATGCCGCGTTGCTGATAGTCGTAGATGATGTCTGTTTGGGAGCGGAAGCTGCCGTCGGGATTTCGGAAAGGCGGGTCTTTGAAGAACTTCGCATGTCCGTCGCAGAAAGTCCAGTTGCGTCCCTCTTGGTGGCGTTGTCCGCGTCGCCAGCGGGCATCGTTCTGGTTGTTGCCGTATCCAGGCGCGATGTACCACGCGGCGAATGCGTTGCCGTTGGGCGCAATGTTGCTGCCCACATCGGCGATAAAGAAGGTATTGGCAGGGAAGTTGATGCCTGCCAGCGGGCGCATCTTCTCGCCGCGATAGTTGCTGCGGTCAAACCCGATATCGTAGGTACGGCTCAGGAAGTAGTTGCCCGCGTATGAGAGCGGGAATACATTCCGCATTGCGTTTACTGTGTTGCGCATGCCCTGATACGCGCCAGGCATCCGAATTGCCAGTAGCTGCGCCTCATAGCAGAAGGAGCCGAACTTGTTGAAGCCGCCTTTGTCTGGATCGCTAGGGCACTGGAAAATCTGCCAGTCCTTGATGTAGGGCGCGCTGGCAATCGGGAACGAGAACACGCCGCTGAAGTACTCGTCGCCGATGGCATAAATCCCGTTCGCGTTCGGCGTGGGGCTGCTGCAGGGACCGACCCAACCCGTCTCTGGCAGAATCTCGTCCCAGTCTTGGGCATACATCATACCAGCAATCCCAATCTGGCGTGCGTTCGACAAGCAAGACGACTTACGCGCGCTCTCACGCGCCTGAGCAAACACAGGGAACAGAATCGCCGCCAAGATGGCGATTATCGCTATCACGACCAGTAGCTCGATGAGTGTAAACCCATTCTTGCGCATGGCGATGCCTCCGCAATGGGAAGGGTACTTGCAGGAATGTTAACGGGTGGTGAAGGGAGGCGTGAAGGCTTGTTCGGCTCCTGAGAGACTGTTTGAGAAATAGACGGCTGAAGCCGTTGCTGTGCAAACCGGGCTCGCCTACGCAGGCTATTCAGCCGACGCAGTTCGGCATCGTCTGCATACGAATGGCTTCAGCCGTCAGGTTGGAAGGACTTACCAGAGGTTCGTGTGCAGCCGATTCGAGCGCACCCCACTCAGCTTGCCTTGGGTGGCAACCATACAAAATCGCCAATCGACGCCCGCACTTGGAGTGGCACGGCGCTGGGCGGTAGGGGCGTGATAGTGCATGTCGGCAGGTTCGTGCGCATGCGCAGGCGCAGTGAGATGCCCATATCGTACATCACATGCCCGTTCCCTGCCAAAATCACGAACGCAAGGCGGGGCGAGGGCACCGTGCGCTCCAGATAACGCAGTGCTGTATCCGCCATCGCCGTGTCCCACACCACTTGCGCTGCGTAGAAGTTGTCGTCCTGCGCCTGCCCTGTCGGATGCCCGCTGCCTAACAGCGCGTAAAACAGTTTACGGTGCTCTTCCACAGTCAGGTCAGGCTCTGGGATGCCCATGCGCTCCGATTCAGGCACGCTCTGCCAACCCCCGCGTGCCGTCTGGCGCACCACCGAACGCGGCACATTCAGCCCCACCAAGCGCAACCGATGTCGGTACACCACCTCAAAAATCGGGCGATAGAGCGCAAAGTCGAACCCCCACTGCGTCTTCCACTCACTCTGCTCAATAAACTCCGCTTCGCTGAGGCGGTTCAGCGTCCACAAGTTCAACGAATGCTGCTTCGTGCGGTCGAACATCTCCATCCCGACAATCACGCTGCGCCCTGCCTGCACCAGCCCCTCGATTACCTGTGCCTGAAACTGATGGTGTTGTGCGTTGTCGTGCTGCTCGCCAATCAGGATGAAGGTAGCGGGTTCCAACAGGCGTACCATCCCCTGTAGGCTCACGGCGCGTCGCCGTCGCGTGTCGACAATCTCGTTCGGACGCACGGTCAGTAGGTACTGGCGACGCGAGTCGCCAATCGCCAGCGTGTAGACCGAGTCTTGCGGTTGAGTCATCTCAGTCTCTGTTCGCTAAGAGCGCGGCGAATCCTGCAGGAGAGGCGCAGGCAAGAGCGAACTTATGATGTGGACACTCCTGTCCGTGCTGGTGCTTGGGCGCAACAGGCTCGTGCAGCGGGCAGGTACAATATGTGTGGAGGCGACATGAGCAAGGGTATCGATCCAATCGGGATTGGTGTGATTGCGCTGGGCGTCGTGATGCTGATTATTCTCGTGGTGGTCAGCAACAACATGATGCCCCAGCCGTTGCCTGCGCCCTCGACGCCCGACTTGAATGGGCTGGCGCGCAAGATTGAAGACCCGTTGTCCGCTGCGGTTGCGCCTGCAGGGGGCGGCGCGCCGATGATGGGCGGATTCGGCGGTCCTGGTGCGGCTCCACCGCCAACCGCGCCGATGGGCGGCCCTCCCGCACCTCCCGCCCCGATGGGCAGAGGACGCGGCGAGATGCCCGCCGATTACTGAAATACGCGGAACATAGGCAGCGCGACCCTGTCCAACCAAACGCAAGGGTCGCCACGCTCTCACGCAGTAAACGGAGAGCATCTCTGCCAAGAGGCTCGCACACCGAGCCTCTATTTTTTTAGGGCGCGTACCAGCGCATCCTTGTAGTTCTTGATCAGAAACAGCGACGCCCGCAGCGCCAACCCCAGCGGCACAAGCGGGCGCAACAACACAAAGGTACGCTGCGCATAGTGCTTTTTGTAAAAAAGATACATGCTCTTGTGAAAGGTAATAATCATCTTGTTAGCCACGAGGTCAGTGCTGCGTCCTATCGCGTGGATAATCTTGGGTTCGGGATAGTACACGACCCTGTATCCCGCTTGCCATGCGCGATAGCAGAGGTCAGTATCTTCACAATACATAAAGAATTGCTCGTCGAAGCCACCGAGCCGTTCGAACACCGCACGACGCACAAAAAGCGCCGCGCCTGACACCCAGTCCACCTCGCGGACGCTGTTGTGATCCCAGTCGGTCATAAGGTACTCGCGCGTGTATGGGTTGTTCGGGAAGAGCCTTCCGAGCGGCGTATTCCGAAACAGCGCGGCGACAGGATTAGGAAACCGTCGACAGGAGTATTGCAAGCTGCCATCGGGGTTCAGAATCTTGGGTCCAATAATTGCAATTTCGGGATGCTGCTCGGCATACTCCACCAGTAAGTCCAGAGCGTTGGGCAGAACTTCTGTGTCGGGGTTCAGAATAAACAGATACTTGCCCTGAGCGGCGCGCGCCGCAAGGTTGTGCCCTTTAGAGAAACCCAGATTCTGCTCGCTCACGATGAGTTTGACCTCAGGGAACTCCTTCTCCAGCATCTGCACACTGCCGTCCGATGAGGCGTTGTCTAATATGAGGATTTCGTAATCGAATCGTGGAGGATGTACCAAGATGGAGCGCAGCGCGGCTCGGAGTGGCTCACGCGCGTTCCAGTTGACAATCTGCACCGTCAGCAAGACTTCGGACATTCAAGGGAAGGATACCTGAAACCGCTTCCTGCGAGGCGGTATACTATGGCTGTGAGTACGCTGGATCAGCTGAAACAGGTTTTGTCGGGGGTGCTACCACCTGCGGAGGTAGAACGCGCAGCGCAAGCGTTGGCATCGGCGCTGGAGGGAGCCATACAAGCCGAAGTGGAGCGGCGCGTCGCTCTGCTGGAAGCTCGGAACCAGCAAGCGTATCAGCAGTTAGATGCGAAGCTTCAGGCGGCGCTCGAACTGGCGCAAGAGAGCTTGCGCATCGCCACAGAGAATGTGCGCGCCATCGAAGCGCTCCGCAATGTCGTGGAACAGCACAGTGTGCAGATTGCCGAGAACACGCGCGCGATTGAGCAACTGCGTGTCATCGTGGAACAGCACAGTGTACAGATTGCCGAGAACACCCGCGCGATTGAGCAGTTGCGTGCAGTAGTGGAGGCACAGAGCAACCGCCTTGCACAGGTGGAGGCAATTGTCGCTGAGAATACCCGCGCAATTGAGCAACTGCGTGTAGCGGTCAGCCAGCTGGTTCAGGCAGAGCAGCGACTGACGCGCCGCACAGACGACCTCGCTCGGCAGCTGGGCGGGCTTGCAATGACCGTCGGGTATATGCTGGAGAACGCTGCTTACCCCGCTTTACCCGAACTGCTAATGCGCGACTACCAAATTCGGGTACTGACAGAACTCAAGCGCGACCTCGTCGAGGACGCGCAGGGCAACGAGTACGAGGTGAACATCTTCGGAGAAGCCGAACGCGCGGGCGAGCGCCTCATCATCGTGGGCGAAAGCAAGGTACAGCTCTCCAAACCCGACATTGATCGTTTCCTGCGCCGCAAGCTCAAGCCGCTGCAGCGCATTTTTGCAGGGCAGGAACTGTTTCCTGTCATCGTTGCTCACATGATTACCACCAAGAAGGTGCTGTCCTACGCTCAGGAGAAAGGCATTGCAATCTACCTGTCGTATCAGTTCAAGCGCAGCAGCTCGCCGTTCGGATGATGAAACTCACAACTCGCCTGATCGCTATCTTTTGGCTGCTGATGGGCGCGAGCATCTGGTGGACGGCGTTCAGCGGCGTGCCAACGCCGTTCAGCCTGCGCTTTTTCGCCACGATTCAGGTGTTAGGCGGCGTGCTTTTGCTGATGCGCGTCGCGCTGGGCTGGCTGTTTCTGATTATGATGTCGGCGTTTATGATGGTGACAGGGCTGTTTGCATTGCTAAGTGCGCCGTTTATGCCAGACGAGATGCTGCGCAACGCGCCGCAGGTGCTGGGTATCCCGCCGCGCTGGCTGGCTGCGCTCGCGGCAGCCGCAGGCGTGATTGTCGGACGCCTCTGCTGGCTGGGACTGCGCAACGACCCGCCCAGCGCATGGAATGAGCCTTCGTAGCACGGGGTACAAGTCGGTGCTATGCTTGAAATTGCCCCCACCCTCGCCCGCGTCGCGAGCGAGATATAGGGTTTTGCATCATTCACACCCCCGATTGGTACTACTCTATCCGTCGCAGCAGAATCAACCCGCCCGCGCCAAACAGCAAGTTCGGCAACCACGCCGCAAGCATTGGCGGTAGAAAGCCATGATTACCCAAAATCTGGAACAGCAGCAGCGTGTTCCAGAATACAAACACCAGCACAATCGAGAGCAGCACGCCCACAAAGCCCCCTGCCCTCGCCAGCAGGAAACTCAACACGGGCGCGCACAGCGCCAGCACCAAGCACGCCGCAGGCACTGCCACCTTGAGATGATAACTCACCTCCAACTGGCGCGTGTCCAAGCCCATCGCGCGGTTGCGCTGAATCTGCTCGCCCAGCTGCGCCCGCGTCTGCTCTTCAGGCGTGGGCGTGGTGAAAAAGTCCTGCAGCGCCACCTGCAGATTAATTACCAGTTTCGTCGCTTGCTGCACATCGGCGACCCTGCCGTCGGGTTGATAATAATGCACGCTCGGCTCGTACAGAGTCCACACGCCGTTGTGGTACGCGCCGCGCGGCGCTTTGACCACCAGCCAGCCCCCTTGCTCGCGCCGCTCCAGCATCAGCACATCTTCCAGCAGCACCTTGTCGCCCTGCTGCTGCGCTACGCCAATGCCCACCATGTAGTTCTGCGCCTTGATAACGGCGTTGCTGGTCAGGTTCGGCACAGGCGCCAGCAAGAAGATGCGATTGCGCAGCTTGTTGAACTGCTGCATCGCTGGCGGCACGAGATACTCGTTCAGCGCGAAGTTCCCCAGCGAGAGCAGTCCGCCAATCAGGAGCATCGGCGCGAAGATGCGGCGCAGACTCACGCCTGCCATGCGCAGCACGGTAATCTCGCTGTCGCGCGTGAGGCGGTTCACCGCCAGCGCCGTGCCGACTGCCGCGCCCACAGGCAGGCTCAGCACCAGCAGATATGGCGTGTAGTATAGCACCATCTGCAGCACGGCGACCAACGGCACGCCATAGCTGAAAAACCACGGCGCGTAGTTGAACAGTAAGTTGCCAATCAGCATCAGCAGAATCGCGAAAATGCCAATCCCCAGCGGCGTGAGCATTTCACGCACGATGTAGCGGTCTAACCGTGTGAACGGTGGCAGCGTGCGTAGTGCGTTCATCGCTTTCGTATCACCCAGGTGATGAGTGCCAACGCCACGACAAGAGTCGCGAGGATGGTCACCAACGCGCTCAGTCCTGTTAGCTGCTCGCGCCAAAACAGGCTCAAGCCGATAGCCCCCACCGAAACGCCCCACACACCAATCACCTTCTGCAGCAGCTGGCGCGGAATCCAGCGTCCTTGCACCAGCAGCGGTAGCAGGAGCGCGTTGCAACGGTCGCAGCGCACTGCGCCCACAGGCTGCCGCGCACCGCAGTGCATGCAGGGCGTGTAACCATGCTTGTGCGCGTGTTCCAGCTCCTCTTGCCAGAGCTTCAGGCGATGCTTCTCGGACGCCGTCATCAGCGGCGCCACTTGAATCGCACGCTCCAAATGATGCACCGCCTGCTCCAGCAGCCCGTTTTTGTAGCACACTTCAGCGAGGTTAATCAGCGAGCCGTAGTTTTTGGGGTCAAACTCGTAAGCGAGGCAGGCACGCTCGATCAGTTCGGCGTCCATTCGGGCGTGTGCGGCGCGGTTCAGATAAGCACGCAGGAAGGGTAGCGCAACCGCTCCGCCCCCGAGCGTCAGCAACGAGAACGGAATCGCGTACGGAAACGCGCGTTGGGCGCTTGCCAGCGCCAGCAGCAACGCGACGACGGAGCCGATAATCGCTTCACCTGCCGACACATCGCCCGTCACTGCCCAGCTCACCAAGAAGAAAATCCACGCCGCCGCCAGCAGCCACACCAGCATCGCGGCGAACACCGATTCCATAGCCGAAAGATTGTACCTCTCTTAGCTGTGTGGCGTGTGCGCCTGTCTTGTTCAGCGTTCGACGCTGCGCACTTCCTTCACGAACGCCAACACCAGCGCAAATACCGCGCATACGCTGGTACACGCTGCGACAGCCATCTGCGCACCCCACAGTTGCGCGAGTTTACCAATCAGCAGCGCCGCGAACGGCGCAGGCGCGTTGATCGCCCATGTGTGCAGCGACACCACACGCCCGCGCAAGTAATCAGGCGCCGCTGTCTGCAACGCCGTGTTCGTGCTGACCAGCTGAATGATGCCGAACATGCCCGCCAGCGTTAGTAAGCCTTTTGCCAACCACGGACTGTTGGTGAAGGCGAACCCTATTACGCTCCACGCAAAGCCGTTCGCCGCGCCGATAATCAACCAGCCGCGCGGCACCTCGCCCGCTAAACGCGCCGTGAGCAGTAGCCCCATCAGCGAGCCGATACCCGCGAAGGTATACATCTGCCCCAAACCCGTTTTGCCAATCTGCAGCACCTCCTCCGCAAACACGGGCATCAACACCAAGTAGGACAGTCCGAACATGCTCAGCACCAGCACATTAATCCACAGCATTAGAAGTCCTCGCCGTGCCCGCACGAACTCTACCCCTTCCCGTAGCGACTGCAGCAGTCCTCCGTTCGTGCGCCCGTCGTGTGCCGACTGCACTCGGATGGTCGCCAGTGCGAGCAAAATTGCCGAGAAACTCAGCGCGTTGATGAGAAAGCAGGGCGCCGCGCCCGCCCACTCCAGCAACAGACCGCCCAGCGCGGGTCCTAAAATCCGCGCGGTGTGGAACGCGGCTGCATTCAGCGCGATTCCGTTAGCTAAATCTTCACGATGAACCAGATGCGCCACCAGCGACTGGCGCGTCGGCAAATCCACTGCCAGCACAATCCCGTTGAACAGCGCCAGCGCGAGGATATGCTCATAGCGGATTAGCCCCGTGTAAGCGAGGATTGCCAGCGCGAGCGCGCTCAGCGCAAACAGGCTCTGGGTCATCAGCAGGATTCGTCGTCGGTTCCAGCGGTCTGAGAGAGCGCCGCCCACAGGCGCCAGAAACAGCATCGGTAGCCCTTGCACGAACCCCACCACGCCCAGCAGGAACTCGGAGCGCGTCAGGTCGTACACCAGCCAGCTCTGCGCCACATTTTGAATCCACGAGCCGACAAACGACAGAAACGCGCCCACCCAGTACCTTCGAAAAGCAGGCGAGCGCATTGCCCGAAAAGTCTTACCACGCCGCGCTGTCGGTGCCGATGGTTCCGATAGGTCTGGCTCTAACGCTCGTTCAGACACGCCTGATTGAGTATACCAGAGGGGGCTGCTTTGCCCTTGTCGCTGGTGCTTCTCCTAATTCGCGAGAGTGAATTAGGAGAGAGGGCAACAGAACCGTGCAATCTTACACTAATCGGGGTTTCAAGTGGCGCCGCCGTCGGCGAGGACGCCGACGCTACGGGGAGCGCGTGCGTCGCGTCAGCGTCTCGCTGACGAACCGTGTCGCTTGAAACCCCGATTGGTAAGTGCCTCCGACTTGAAATCGTCCCGTTTCACCACCCTCGCCCCCTGACCCCCTCTCCCAGGGGGCGAGGGGGAAGCGTAGGGGCGAGGTCACCTCGCCCCTACCTCCTGACGGCTCCCCTCTCCTCGTGGGAGAGGGGCTGGGGATGAGGGTCAAAAGAGGAGCTTTTGAGTTTTGAGGGACTTATTACACACCACTCAAAAGCCCATCGGACACAGGCAGTCAGGCAGTTCCGGGGTGAACCCGACCGCTTGGCTTGATGGGGAAATGTGAGGCGGACGTAGAGTAAACTCGAATCCGATGCGCACTGCCAAGAGCGCGCTTGTCGTGAGCGAGCGAGAGATTGAGGACATCCTTGCAACCTGCACTGACCTGCTGGCGGAGTTGCTGGGCACAACAACGCCTCTGCGTGTGCTGGCGCGTCAACTGGAGCTGCCTGATGGCGGACGGTTAGACATGCTCTGCTTAGCGGGCGACCGACTGCACCTTGTTGAACTCAAGGTGGAACCCGCCCGCCCCGAATTCGTCAGGCAGACTGCGCACTACATAAACCAAGTCTCATCGTTACAGGTTCAGGGAATGCTCCCGCAAGGCATCGTAGACGCCTACTTGCTAGCTCCGCGTATCCCTACACGCGTAGCTGCTTTGTGTGCCGCCAGCCAGGTGAAAGGCGTTGTCTACTCTCCACAGGTTGTGTTGACACGGTTCTATCACGAATTTTATATCAAGCTTCCAATGCACTCGCTCGTCTCACACAACCACGGGGTGTGGCATCTGGGCGTGACAAACCCCATCGTTGCTGCGCTGGCAGAACTGGACATGGCTGATGACCAAGCATTAGCGCGCTTCACTGGACTTGCCTCCAGCACCGTGAGAAGCTACCTTACCTTGCTGCAGGAGTTAGGCTTAGTGGAGAGCAGCGCGACAGGATTTCGCCTAACCTCTTTAGGCAAAGACTACGCCCAAGCTGCCACGCCTCGCAGTCGCCAAGTCTCTGAGGATCAGGCGACGATACTGCGCAACCACATCCTGCGCCATCCTTTTGCCAGCGGCGTTTCGCTGGGGATCTGCACTGCAATTGAAAGCACCGTTGCGCTTGCCAAGAACCAGTATCCCGTACTGCTGGAAATCCTATGCGACTACTTTACGCTCGCTGTGGGCAATCAGAACCGCTGGAACAGTCCCAAAACGCGCTTGGACGCTACGCGGATGTATGTGGAGTACGCAGCACAGCTGGGGTTGTTGGCGCGGGTAGGAAATGCCGTTTACCTGACGCCCGAAGGGATGCGATTCCATCTGATGCTTCAGATGCACAAAGCCATCCAGCTACTCCATCCCACTTACCAGCGGTAAGATTGGCTGACAGGTATCCTTAACCCGCCATGCCAGAGCGCGAGACGACGATTGTAATCTTCGGCGCGACGGGCGACCTGACCCGACGCCTGCTGCTGCCCGCCCTACTCCAGCTGTGCCGTGCCCACCTCTTACCGCCGAATGTGCGCATTTTGCTGTACGCACGACGCCCTTACACGCTGGAGTCGTATCTCGGCGAGGTAGAGGCAGAGCTGCGTGCCGAAGGCAAACCCTTAGAGGGCTGGCACGAATTCTGTCGCCGTTTTGTGGCATATGTGCAAGGTGGCTTAGATGAAGCTGGTGTGTGTCAGCTAATCGATTATGTGCAGGGTAATGCGCTGTTTTATCTGGCGCTGCCGCCTGGCGTGTTCGCTGTTGCCAGCCAGCTGCTCGCGCGCGCAGGGCTGCACGACGAGACGCACGGATTTCGCCGATTGATTATCGAAAAACCGTTCGGCTACGACCTCGAGAGCGCACAAGCGCTGGACAGGCAGGTGCGCGCCCACTGGCGCGAAGAGCAAATCTTTCGCATCGACCACTATCTCGGCAAGGAGACTGTGCAGAATATCTTGGTGTTTCGGTTCGCGAATCTGCTGCTGGAGCCGCTGTGGAACCGCAACTATGTCGAGCACGTGCAGATTACTGCTGCCGAGCGTGCAGGGCTGGAAGGGCGTGCGAGTTATTACGACCAAGCGGGCGCGTTGCGCGATATGATTCAGAACCATCTGATTCAGCTGTTCACGCTGACGGCGATGGAGCCGCCCAGCAGCCTTGTGTATGACGACTTGCGCACGGAGAAGGTGAAGGTGCTCAAAAGCGTGCGTCCGATTCCGCGCCATGCGGTGAACGCCTTTGCCGTGCGGGCGCAGTATACAGCAGGACAAATCGGCGACCAGCGCGTGCCCGGCTATCTGGAAGAGGAAGGCATCCCCCACGACTCGACCACGGAAACCTACGCTGCGATTAAGCTGTATGTAGACAACTGGCGATGGCGGGGCGTGCCGTTTTACTTGCGCAGGGGCAAACGCCTCGCTGCCGACCGCAGCGAAATCGCTATCCAGTTCAAGACACCTCCGCTGCACCTGTTCCGCGAGACGCCACTGGATCGGCTGGAGCCGAACTGGTTCATCTTTGAGATGAAGCCCGCTGAGGCGCTCTATCTGACGGCGCAAGCCAAGAAGCTGGGGCTGGAGCTGACCCCACGCACGATAGTGCTGCGCGCGCCCTATCGCGAAGCGGGGCAGGAAGGTTTCGACGCCTACACTACGCTGCTGCTGGACGCGCTGGAGGGCAATCGGCAGCACTTTCTGCGCTTTGACGAGGTGGAGTGGGCATGGCGCGTGCTGGATCCGATTCTCAAAGCGTGGCAAAGCGACGCCAGCCCTCTGCCCACCTATCCCGCAGGCAGCGAAGGACCCGCCGAAGCGACACGCATTCTGGACTCAGAGAGCCACTACTGGCGGTCGTTGAAAGCATAGTGTCCTTTACCCTTTCCCGCGTGGTGGGAGAGAGGGTGAGGGCTAATGCCAATCGGGGTTTCAAGTGGCGCCGTCGTCGGCGAGGACGCCGACGCTACGGGGAGCGCGTGCGTCGCGTCAGCGTCTCGCTGACGAACCGTGTCGCTTGAGACCCCGACAGGTGTACCAGGCGGTGAAATCCTGAGTGCGCTGGTAACGGGGTAGGCGACGGAAGCCCCCAGAGTCGAGCGCGTCGTCGCCTAAGTACCCTCCTGCCACGAGTTGAGATAGCGTGCCTGCTCGTCGGTGAGCGTGTCAATCGATACGCCCAACGCCTGCAGCTTGAGCTGCGCCACCTGTGCGTCAATTTCGGCGGGCACGGGCAACACCGCACGCGGCAACGCACCCCGATTGCGCACAATATACTCCACGCTGAGCGCCTGGTTGGCGAAGCTCATGTCCATCACAGCCGCAGGATGCCCCTCAGCGGCAGCGAGGTTAATCAGCCGTCCCTCGCCCAGCAGATAGAAGCGTCGCCCATCGCCAAGTTGGTACTCGTCTACGAACGGGCGCACCGTGCGCTTGCGTATCGCCATCCGCTCTAACGCGGGGATGTCGATCTCCACATTGAAGTGTCCCGTGTTGCACACAATCGCGCCCGACTTCATGCGCTGGAAATGCTCTTCGCGCAGCACATGGTAGTTGCCCGTGACGGTGATAAAAATGTCGCCAACTAACGCGGCGTCAGCAAGGGGCATCACTTCGTAGCCATCCATGATGGCTTCGAGGGCTTTGAGGGGGTTCACCTCACATACGATGACATGGGCGCCCAGCCCGCGTGCGCGCATCGCCACGCCACGCCCGCACCAGCCGTAGCCAATCACCACCACCTTGCGCCCCGCAATCAGCAGGTTCGTGGCACGCATGATGCCGTCCAGCGTGCTTTGCCCTGTGCCGTAGCGGTTGTCGAACAAGTGCTTGGTGTAGGCGTCGTTGATGGCGATGACGGGGTACTGTAGCACGCCCTCTTTTGCCATCGCCCGCAGGCGAATGACACCTGTGGTGGTCTCTTCCGTGCCGCCAATCACATGTGCCAGCCCTTCACGGCGCTCAGTGTGCAGTACACTCACGAGGTCGCAGCCGTCGTCCATCGTAATCTGGGGCTGGATGTCCAGCGCTTGATGGATGTGCTTGTAGTAAGTCTGTTTGTCCTCGCCTTTGATGGCGTAGACACGGATGCCTTCGTACTGAACCAGCGCTGCAGCGAGGTCGTCTTGCGTGGAGAGGGGGTTCGAGGCGCACAGGGCAATCTCTGCGCCGCCTGCTTTGAGCGTGCGCATCAGGTTGCCCGTCTCGGTAGTGACATGTAGGCACGCTGCGATACGCACGCCTTGAAGGGGCTTTTCTTGCTCGAACCGCTGGCGGATGAGGCGCAACACGGGCATTTCGTTGTCTGCCCATTCCATGCGCAGCATGCCCTGCTCTGCCAGCGCCAAGTCCTTCACATCGTAGCTCATCAACAGATAACCTCCGACGGGGGAATTGTACCTCTCGGATCCCCCGCCTGTTGCCATGCCCGCACGCACAGGAACGGCTTGAGCCGTACGATATCCACGCGCTACTCACCGAACAGTCGGTAGCCAACTGGGGAGGTATAATAAGCCACTTCGCACGGCGTATGCATCGAAGGCCGCACGCCACTGATTCGGAGGGAGAGCCATGCAGGACACAGTTGAGCAGTTGGAACGGGAATGGCGGGAGAACCCGCGCTGGCAAGGGGTTCAGCGCCCCTACTCGGCAGCCGATGTGGTTCGATTGCGCGGTTCGGTTCAGATCGAATACACGCTGGCGAAGTTGGGGGCGCAACGCCTGTGGGAGTTGCTCCACACGGAGCCGTATGTCGCAGCGTTAGGTGCGCTGACGGGCACGCAAGCGGTGCAGATGGTGCAAGCAGGACTGAAAGCCATCTACCTCAGCGGTTGGCAGGTTGCTGCCGACGCGAACTTGGCATATCAGACCTATCCCGATTTGAGCCTGTACCCCGCTAACAGTGTGCCTGCGGTGGTGCGCCGTATCAACAACGCTTTCCGCCGCGAAGACGAGAAGCAGCACGCTCAGGGCAGGAACGACATCTACTGGTACGCGCCGATAGTGGCAGACGGCGAGGCGGGCTTCGGCGGCGTGCTGCACACCTTCGAGCTGACCAAAGCCCTGATTGAGGCGGGCGCCGCAGGCGTGCATTACGAAGACCAACTCGCCTCCGCGAAAAAGTGCGGGCACCTGGGCGGAAAAGTGTTAGTGCCGACTCGCGAGTTTATCCAGAAACTGGTTGCCGCGCGGTTCGCTGCCGATGTGATGGGCGTGCCCACCGTGTTGATTGCCCGTACCGACGCACTGAACGCCACACTGCTCACCAGCGACATCGACCCGTATGACCAGCCGTTCTTGACAGGTGAGCGCACTTACGAGGGCTTCTACGCCGTGCGCAACGGTATAGAGGCGGCTATCGCGCGCGGGCTTGCCTACGCGCCATATGCCGACCTGCTCTGGTTCGAGACCTCGACGCCCGACCTGAACGAGGCGCGCCAGTTCGCCGAAGCGATTCACAAACAGTATCCTGGCAAGCTTTTGGCGTACAACTGCTCGCCCTCGTTTAACTGGAAGAAGCTTCTGGACGCCGACACGATAGCGAAGTTCCAGCGCGAGCTGGGCGCGATGGGCTACAAGTTCCAGTTCATCACGCTGGCGGGCTTCCACGCGCTGAACTATATCACCTTCCAGCTGGCGCGCGGCTACGCGCAAACGGGTATGGTCGCCTACGCCGATTTGCAAGAAGCGGAGTTCAAAGCCCGCGAGGAAGGCTTCCGCGCCACAGAACATCAGGCGTTTGTCGGCACGGCGTACTTCGACATGGTGCAGGAAGCCATCACAGGTGGGCAGGCGTCCACCTTAGCGATGCACGGCTCGACAGAGGAACAGCAGTTTTGATTTCTCCAAAGGTGGCGCTCGGTCGCCGTGCTGCGCTGTCGCTGGGGTTTGAACTGCGCTCTGTTGAGCTACAGTGTCCGAGACCCTGCAGAGTGCAACGCTTGCTTGACCAAGTGGGGGATTTCGCTGGGCGTGTCCGCAATAGGCACGCCTGCTTCCGTCAGCGCAGCGACCTTCGACTGAGGGCTGCCCTTGCCGCCTGAGATAATCGCCCCTGCATGTCCCATCCGCTTACCCGGCGGCGCGGTGCGCCCCGAAATGAATCCGACCACAGGCTTCGTCATATGGTTCTTGATATACTCGGCGGCGATTTCTTCGTCCGAGCCGCCAATCTCGCCCACCAGCACCACCGCCTCGGTCTGCGGGTCTGCCTCGAACAACGGTAGCACATCGATGAAAGTCGTGCCGATAATCGGGTCGCCCCCAATCCCAACGCAGGTCGATTGCCCCAACCCTGCCTGTGTCAGCTCGTACACGATTTCGTAGGTGAGCGTGCCGCTACGCGAAACCAAGCCGATGCTGCCTTTCTTGAACAGCATGCCTGGCATAATCCCTACCTTGCACGCTTCGGCGGTGGTGACTCCCGGACAGTTCGGTCCGATGATGCGGCTCTGGGTGCAGCGCTTCACATAACTCATCACGCGCACCATGTCCTGCACGGGGATACCCTCCGTGATGCATACGATGAGTTCAATCCCTGCGTCGGCAGCTTCCAGGATTGCGTCAGGAGCGAACGGCGCAGGTACGAAGATACATGATACATTCGCGCCCGTAGCGCGCACGGCTTGCTTGACCGTATCGAATACGGGCACGCCTGCGACCTCCTGTCCCCCTTTGCCTGGGGTCACGCCCGCAACGACCTTTGTGCCATACTCCAACATTTGGCGCGTGTGGAACTCTCCTTCACGCCCTGTGATGCCCTGTACCAGAACCCGCGAGTTGGCGTCCACCAAGATTGCCATGCGTGTTCTCCTTCTTGCGGAGCGAATTGTACCTCACTGCGCAACGGGAGGGTAGCGTAAGACAGGCACAGGGTATAATCCTGCATTATGCCCAGGTGGCGGAACGGCAGACGCGGGGGACTTAAAATCCTCTGGGGCAACCCGTGCGGGTTCGAATCCCGCCCTGGGCACTAAACATAACCTGTAGCACCCCGCGCCGCCGTGTCCCACTATAACTTGTCCTTGTGTGTCTACCTGTCCAACGCCCCGCACGCCAGGTCCCCTGCGCAATCTCGCTCACGAGACGGCGTAGCGCTGCACCGCTTGCTCGTCGATTTCCACGCCCAAGCCGGGTTTGCTGGGGATGGGAAGGTAACCCTCAGCGTCGGGCGTGATGGGTTCGGTGAGGAAGAAATCGCGTGCGCGCAGATCCCAGCCTGGCGGCTCGTAAGGGAACTCTGCCCACTCGCAGTTGGGGCATGCGCCCATCAGCTGCAAGTTCGCTGCCAATCCCAGCCCGTTAGTCCAAGTGTGCGGCGCGATTTGCTTGCCAAAGGCTTCTGCAAGCGCGGCGATCTTCTTGCCCATCAGAATCCCGCCTGAGAGCGCGACATCGGGCTGCAGCACATCGAGCGCGTCGCGCACCAAGTATTCGCGGAACTCGTGGAGGTCTTGATTCATCTCGCCACTGGCGAGCGCAATCGGCGACTTTTCGCGCAGGCGACGATAGCCCTCATAGTCGTTCTTGTCCAGCGGCTCTTCCAGCCAGCGCACGCCGAGTTCCGCCAGCTCGTGCGCAACGCGCAGGGCGGTCGGGATGTCCCACTTAGGCGCAGGCGCCATCCCTGCCACACGCCAGCCCATGTTCGCATCGACCATAATCTCCATATCGGGGTACTGCTTGCGCACGGCACGGGCGACCTGCATGTCTTCGCGCCAATCCCAGCTGTGGAATCGGAGCTTGACGGCGCGAATGCCCATCTCGCGCACCTGCGCAACATACTCCAGTCGCTGCTCCACGCCTTGCAGTTCGCCTGTGCTGGCGTAAGCCTTCACTCGGTCTTGGTAGCCCCCCAGCAATCGGTACACAGGCTGTCCTACCGCCTTGCCGATAAGATCCCAAAGCGCCATCTCAATCCACCACAGGCGCAATCCCAAGAAGGTCGCTGAGCGGGCGATTTGAACCACTTCTTCCACATTCATCGGGTCGCGCCCGAACAGGAATGGCATCAGCAGTTGTTCGAACCCTGCGCCCTCACGCAGGAACGCCACGCCTGCTGCGTAGCCTTTGACGCCCTCGTCGGTCTCCAGCGTGAGCAGCTGCACGCGGTGCGCTGTCTGCGGGTAGCCAGGCAACCACGATGGATAGAACGGCGTCTCCAGCGGATACTCCAGCAGCTGGAGCCGAATGTTCACGATTCGCATTCGCGCGCCTCCTGCATACAGGTTTCGCGATGCGAGCGAAAGCTCCTCCCTGCTTGGGGCGCGTTTTTGTAGCAGGTGTCTCACAGACTGAAGGCTCCCACGCGGTGGACGAGGGAGCCAAGGGAGAGAGGGCGATGCGGCGTCTGAAACACCGATTCTCAGCCCACAAACAGGCGCGACTTGCTCAACTCCATCTGCATCGTCACGAGGCGGTGGTACACACCCTCGCGTGCCATCAGCTCGTCGTGCGTGCCGACCTCCACGATGCGCCCGCGTTCCAGCACCACGATTCGGTCAGCATTGCGCAGCGTGGAGAGCCGGTGCGCAATCGCAATCGTGGTGCGGTTCTGCACGAGGCGTTCCAGCGCTTCCTGAATCAGCCGCTCGGTCTCGGTGTCTACCGAAGCAGTCGCCTCGTCCAGAATCAGAATCTGCGGGTTGCGCAGGATGGCGCGGGCAATCGCAATCCGCTGTCGCTCGCCGCCCGACAGCCGATGCCCCCGCTCGCCCACCCAAGTGTCGTAGCCGTCGGGGAAGCGCATAATGAAATCATGCGCGTTCGCAGCTTTGGCGGCTTCGATAATCTCCTCCAGCGTGGCGTTCGGGCGGGCGTAGGCGATGTTCTCGCGAATCGTGCTCGGAAACAGGAAGTTGTCCTGCAGCACCACGCCGATATGCTGGCGCAGATCTTGCATCTTGATTTCGCGCAGGTCTTTGCCGTCCAGCAGAATCCGCCCGCGCGTGGGGTCGTAGAATCGGCAGATCAGGTTAATCAGCGTCGTCTTGCCCGAGCCAGACGGTCCTACCAGCCCAATCATCTCGCCGGGGCGGATGTGCAAATTGATGTCGTGCAGCACGGGGTGGTGCTTCTCGTAGCCGAACGAGACATTCTCCAGCACGATTTCGCCCTTCACTTCGCCAAGGGGCTTGGCGTCGGGCGCGTCGCGCACTTCGGGTTCCGTGTCCAGAATCTCAAACACGCGCTCGGCGGCGGTCACCGTGCGCGATGCCCAGTCCATGATGTTCGTGATGATGCTCAGCGGTCCGAACAGCATCCCGATATACGACAGGAACGCCACGAGTTTGCCGAGTTCGAAAGTGCCCTCCAGCACGCCCCGCCCGCCCACATACCAAATCACAAACGAGCTGGACATCACCAGGAACGAAATCAGCGGGAACACGCTGGCGTTGATTTTGCCCGCGACCATGCCCGTCTCGGCGATTTCGAAGTTGCGCTTGTCAAAAGTTTGTATTTCGCGCTGCTCTTGAGTGAACGCCTTCACCTCGCGAATGCCCGACAGCGTGCCCCCCAGATGCGCCGTGAGGCGCGACCAGCGATGCCAGTGCCGACGCCACACTTTAATCACTCTGTGCCACGCATAGCGCGAGAGCCACACA
>JANXCK010000126.1 GCA_025060055.1 Fimbriimonadales bacterium
TGTGGGTCCTGTGACGACCAGCATGCCGTAGGCGACTTGCAGGGCGCGTCGCCAGTTCGCCATCACATCGGGCGGCATGCCCAGCGTGTCGAGTTTGACCTGCATCTTGGCAGGGTCTAAGATGCGCATTACAATCCGCTCACCGTTCAGCGTCGGGATGCACGATACGCGCGCGCTCAGCCGCCGATCGAGATACTCCATATCGATACGCCCGTCTTGGGTGTCGCGCTTTTCATCCAAGTGCATGTTCGCTGCGAGCTTCACGCGGCTAATCATCGCCTGAATCAGGTCGGGTTGGGTCACGACCTCGTGTTCGTGCAGGATGCCATCGATGCGGAACCGAATGCGCAGGGCGTTGTGTTCGGGGTGCATGTGGATGTCGGATGCCCCTTTTTCAAGGGCTTGGATGAACATCTGGTCGACGCGCTGCACTGCTATGGAGAGTTCTTCACCGCCCATTTCGCGGGCGACGCCTGCATGGCGCATAATCAGCCGAAACATTCGCCCAGAACCGCGCATCCCATACATTGCTGCTTACTCCTGAGGGATTAGACGCCCCTAAACAGCAAAAGTATACCCCTATCATACCGCCGTCCGAAGTCCCCTTCGGGCTAATTCCGCAGGGGGCACAGATGTGTGGACGCGATTGTACCTATCGGGAACAGTTGCACATCGGCGGGACACAGAACCGATTTCAGGTATGATACATAGGCAGGGACGAAACTGCCCGCGCCACGAGCTGTATGCAAACGATTCGGCAAATCGTAGAGGAAGCGGAGCGTGCGATAGCGCAGGCGACCTCCACAGCGGAGCTGCAGGAGGTGGAGACGCGCTTTCTGGGCAAGAAGGGCGCACTGGGGCAACTGCTGCGTCAGGTCGGCGCGCTGCCCCCAGAGGAGCGACCTGCCTTTGGGCAGCAAGTGAACGCCGCCCGCGAACACTTGGAAGCCCAGTTCGCCACACGACGCATCGAGCTGGAGCAAGCCGAAATCGCTCAGCGCATCGAAGGGGAGCGACTCGATATCACCTTGCCCGGAACCCCGCTGCGCCCGGCACGGCTGCACCCGCTAACCTTGACCATGCGTCGTGTGAAAGCCGCGCTGATGGGGCTGGGCTTCGAGTTCGTGGACGGCTACGACCTCGAAGAGTTCCGCTATAACTTCGGCGCCCTCAACTATCCCGATGACCACCCCGCGATGGACGAGCAGAACTCGTTCCACATCGCGCCGGGCTACCTCTTGCGCACGCAGACCACTTCAATTCAAGGGCGTGTCTTTGAGCAACTGCAACGCGGTGAACGCCAGTTGCCCCTGCGAATCGCGATTATCGGGCGCTGCTACCGCTACGAAAATGTGGATGCCACCCACTCGCATACCTTCCATCAGGTGGACGCTTTCATGGTGGATGAGGGCGTGAGCATGGCGCACCTGAAGGGCGTGCTGACGCAGTTCGCGCAGATGATGTTTGGCGCGGAGGCGCGCGTGCGTTTCCGCCCCGACTTTTTCCCGTTCGTGGAGCCGGGCGTGGACTTTGCGATTTCGTGGAAGGGCGGCTGGCTCGAACTCGGCGGGGCAGGGCTAATCCATCCCGCTATCTTGGAACGCTACGGCATCGACACGGAACGCTACAGCGGCTTCGCGTTCGGGCTGGGCATCGAGCGAATCCCGATGCTCCAGTACGGCGTGGACGACCTGCGCCTGTTTTTGGAGAACGATCTGCGCTTTTTGGAACAGTTTCCCCTGATCTGATGAGTGCCTTAGCGATTAGGTCGTCCCGTTTTCTCACCCTCACCCCCTTGCCCCCTCCTGACAAGGGTACACGCTCCAAGTTCAAAATCGCTGGCGGTGCTGATTTCCTGAAAGCCCCCTCCTTGAGGTTTCCCCCGCTCCGCGAGGGGAACCAGGAAAACGCTCGGTTCCCCCTTTCTAAGGGGGAACCTGCAGGAGGGGGTTCAAAAAATCCCGCCTTCTGCCCGCGTGTTGAGGCAAAACGATGTACCCTCACCCCCTAACCCCCTCTCCCAGAGGGCGAGGGGGAACTCGGCTCCCCTCTCCTCGTGGGAGAGGGGCTGGGGGTGAGGGTTAAACTCGTCTCACTCGAGACCTCGATTGGTGTAATCGCCGCGGTTGAACCGTGCCATCACCTGCTCGATAGGCTCCGTTAGCCACGCTTCGCAGGCGTCGGCAGCGCGTTGCACCGCCGCGTCCAGCAGTGGGCGCTCGTCAGGTGGGGGCGGCGACAACACATACTCCGCTAAGTCGGTTCCCTCAGGCGGTTGCCCGATGCCGATGCGCACGCGCGGGAACGCCTCTGTGCCCAGCGCTGCGATAATCGACTTCATCCCGTTGTGTCCGCCTGCGGAGCCTTTGGCACGGACGCGCACCACACCGGGCGCGAGCCAGATGTCGTCGAAGACCACCAGCATCTGCTCTGGCTGTAGGTGGTACGCCTGCAGCAGGGCGTGCGCCGCCGCGCCACTGAGGTTCATGTAGGTTTGTGGCTTCGCTAAGACCACGGGCGTCCCCCCGATTACGCCCACGCCGAGCTTGCTACTGTGGCGGCGCGTTTTTAGTTCAATCCCGTGTCGCTGCGCCAGCAGGTCAACCGTCCAGAACCCCACATTGTGGCGTGTAGGTGCGTACTGCGCGCCAGGGTTGCCCAAGCCGAGAATGAGGCGCGATGGCGTTAGGGCGGGCTTTCCCCGCAACTTTTGTATCAGCGTATACATCGTCGGCAGCTCAAGCGCGGCGCGGGTTCAGTCCCGTCAGCTCACCTCGCCCTTCGTAATCCGCATAAACACATCTTCGAGGTCGAGCGACTCTTCGCGGAAAGTGGCGATGCGATACCCATCGCGCACCAGCGCGGCGAGCAGGTCGGCTTGCTCTTCCAGCCCCCCAGCAAAATGCACATACAAGCTGCCATTGCGCGCCTCCACGCCATGCACATGCGGTTCGCGCTCCAGTCGCTGGATAAGTGGCTCCTGTTCGCCCAGCGGCTTGATTTCCAACAGGCGGTTCGCCTGCAGCTGGCGCACAATCTCGTCCACCGCGCCCCAGACCAGCAGCTCGCCCTTCTCGATGATGCCGATTTTGTTGCAAAAATCTGCCAGTTCGGGCAGAATGTGCGAGGAGACCAGCACGATTTTGCCCATCGCGCCCAGCTCGCGAATGAGTTCTTTGATTTCGATGCGGGCGCGCGGGTCTAAGCCCGACGCTGGCTCGTCCAATAGCAGCAGAATCGGGTCGTGTACGAGGCTCTTCGCAAGGCAAAGACGCTGCTGCATCCCGCGCGAAAGCGTCTCCACATAGGCGTCTTTTTTGACCGTGAGGTCGGTCAGTTCCAGCACATTCTCGATAATCGCGGCGCGTTGCGCCTTCGGGATGCGGTACGCCGCTGCGAAAAACTCCAGATACTCCGTGACGGTAATCCCTTCGTACAGCCCGAAGAAGTCGGGCATGTAGCCCAGCAGCGGGCGCACCTCCTCAGGGTAGCGCACGATATCGATCCCGTTCAGCGTCGCCGTGCCCGCCGTCGGCTCCAGCAAGGTGGCAAGCATCTTGATGGTTGTGGTCTTGCCTGCCCCGTTCGGTCCGATAAAACCGAACACATCGCCAGGATGGAGCTGAAAATAGAGGTCGCGCACGGCAACCAGCTCCCCATACTCCTTGCGTAGCCCCTTGACATCCAGCATCGTTAATCCCCTCTACTTGCGCCATGCGTATTTTAACCCGCGATAGGTAAGTCCTGCAAACAACATCGCGAGCGCGAGGTAGAGAAAACTTTGTGTGTAGCCCCAGTTCAGGTAGTAAAGCCCTTTCAGGTAGCTAACAGTATCATCGCTCCAGCCTGTCCAGGGGCGTTCTTGCGCTATCCAGCCCAGTTGACTATTCACATAAAACGGGTTCAGATGCACAACGAACCGCGCATCAAAAAGCGAGCCAACCCACCACAAGAAGCCTTCCCAGTGGTTCTGCAGGAAGCTAATCGACTGAATTCCTGTATCCCAGCTCCCGAAGGTGAGGTACAAGAGCGGGAACAGCAGCAGCGCGAACACTTGTCCTGCGTACAGCGTCGAGGCGGTGCTGATAGTGCGCTTCAGTTTGAACGAGAGCCACATCCCCAGCGTGGTGAGCAACGCGCCCCAGCTGAACAGCACGAGCCAGCCCGCAACAGTCGCGTACACCTGTGTCCCCACTAAGTCGATGGTGATGAGTGTCATCGGAACGAACGCGAGCGTTAGGAGCGCAAGGCGTACCAGCGCGGCGCCCCACTTGCCCCAGAGGATCTCGCGTGCGCTCAGGCGCGTGAGTGCCAGCGACTCCCAAGTCTGTTTCTCGTACTCCAGCGAGAACAAGTTGTACGCCATCAGCGGCGCGAACAAGCAAATCGCAAACAGTCCAAAGTTGAGCGCCGTGCCCAGCGACGCGTCGTTGTAGGCAATCAGTTGGAATACCAGCAGGTAGGTCAGCGCGGCGCTCGCGACGAGTGCGCCGTACAGCAGGGGTTGTCGTCGCCAGCGGTTGCGCGTCAAGCCGAACAGCTGATACCACAGCAGTGGGTTCTCCGCGCGGGGTTTCATCATCTGCCCTCCAAAGGAAAACTGATAAGGTAGGTCACGCGCGCAGCGCGCTCAGCGGCTTGATCGATTTCGGGAGTCAACACAGGCTCGGCGGCACGCGCCACCAGGATTGCGCCCCCCTTGAACTCGCGACGGTGGAGCAAAAAGCTCACCAAGGCGTCGGGTGACAGGCTGGGCGTCTCCCACCAGCCGAAGAATTGACGAAACGCGCTCACTTGCAGCGGTCTCAGCGGTTTACGCCCAATCGAGAGCGTGCCACGCGCTTTCAAGTCGCCCAGCGCCACTTCGCCCACAGGGGTCAGTATACGCAGTTCCGTCAGGTCGTAAGGCAGTCGGTTGCGCAGCGTGCCCGACAGAAACGCCTGCCCGCCCTGCTGCTCCAAGCGCAACACGCCTTCCACTCGCCCTTGCAGGGACACGGCGCGCGTGTACCGAAACCACTGGAAACTGAGGCTCGACACGCGATAGCCCTCCATGCGCGTCGGCTCGCCCTGCACCGTGCGCACCACCGTCGTTTGGGGCATACCCCTGCCAAAGTCGCGCCCTAAGCCCGCCTCCACCATATCAGTCTGGTCAAACTGCAGGTCGAACAGCCCCGCGCGTGGGAAGAAAAAGAGTACGCTGTTTATCGAGTAGGCGTCGGGGCTACCTGACTGCGCCACAATCACGGTCTGCACCTTGCTGGAGAGCGACTTGCGATACAGATCGCCCGCCAAGCGCCACAGGATGCCCACGAACGCCAACGCAATCAACGGCGTGACCACCCACGCCCAGTCCAGCGCACGCAGCCGCTTCAGCACCCAGTAGTTTACGGGCACAACCAGCATAAAGTAAAGGCTGAGCAACACTACAATCAGCAGCACGCTGGGCGGGTCAAGATCAACGTCGCTTGCAATTTGGGACCGCCCCGACCAAGGATCAACCTGGTAGCCTGATTGGTGCTGATGGATTGCGGCGATGCTGAAGCTGGGTGCATAGCTCGGCACTGTGTCGGCGAGGCGTTGCCAGAATCGTGCGCGGGCATCATAATCGCGCATCGGCTGCTCCAGCGGGTTGAACGCCAAAAAGACAACTGCGCCCAATCCGTAGGGGCGCACCGCAATCATCGGCAGACCGTCTTGGCTCAGCAGCGTGGCGCCTTCGGTCAGTTGCGCTTCGGAAACCGTTGCGCTGCCATCGGGCGCGCGCGCACCTGTCCAGCGCCCTACCGATTCCAGCTGGCTCACGCTGCGCGTGCCGCGTACCCGCACAGGCAATATTGGCTGCAGCGCGGGGTTCTGCAGGTAGACCGCGCCTGCACCGCCAGGAACCACCAGCACGCCGCCCAGCAGCACCCATCGGCGCAGTGCGTCCCACTGCTCCGCACGGAGCCGTTCCGCACCTGAGCTAAGCACAATCATCTGCGTGCCGCTGAGCGCGATCGACTGTTCTGGGAACAGTTCGGCACGACAATACGCCACCTCATACTTGCCTCGTATTCGTTGGTTCGTCTGATAGTCTATCAGTGGGTTCTCCGCTGTGTTCACTTGTCTCAGCACTTGCAGCCCGCCAATTGCGTCGCCCACCAGCACGGCGAGCTGGTCCGCCTCTATCACACGAGAGATGTCCTGAATCACCTCCACGCTGACCCCGCGCGCTGTGAAACGGATTGTTGCCCGATCGCCGTAGCGTCCCACAATCGGCGTGGCGATTACCACCTTACGCGAACCTGCGGGCAGGTCAATCGGGTACAGATACTCGCGCCGAGAGCCGAACTCACCCACTGAGACACTCAACACGCCCCGATAGTTGCCCGACCGCGACTCGAGCTGGACTGCCATCGGGAACGCGCCGTTTGCAGCAGGCGCTGTGCCGAAAAGCGGTTGCACTTTCAGCTCCACCAGCGCTTGCCCGAACGCCACAAGGAGCAGCGCTCCCCCAAACCCCAAGCAGAACACCAGACGCCGCATGGCGGGAATTCTATACCCTATCCGAAACAGGATTCCTCTTGGCAATCCGTGCCATCCGTCAGCGAGACGCCGACGCTATAGTACGACGACCTCCTGCCGTCGTGCGTCGAGGGCGTGGACGCCCTCGTACCGTGTGCTGCCGTCGGCGAGACCCCCGACTTGGTTGTAAAAGATGACCAATCCCTTGAGCAGTTCCTTATTGCTTAGTCGCTTGAGGGCACACCGATTTATACCGATCAGGGTTTCAAGTGCCACAGTACCCTCACCCCCAGCCCCTCTCCCGCCGTGCGGGAGAGAGGAGTCAAGTTCCCCC
>JANXCK010000168.1 GCA_025060055.1 Fimbriimonadales bacterium
GCGATGGGCGGCGTGCCCGCAGGGGCACTGCTCTCCATAGCGCTGCCTTCGGAACGCGCAGGTGAGTGGCTGGACACTTTCGTCGAGGGGTTTCTGGAGTGCGCGCGTCGCCATCACACAGCGCTCGTGGGCGGCGACACGAACCGAGCGGCTCAGGTGGTTATCGATGTGTCGGTGCTGGGCTTTCTGGAGGGGCGTGCCGTGCCTCGTGGCGGGGCGCAGGTCGGCGACTGGATCCTCGTCACGGGGGCGTTAGGTGGCTCGCGGGCGGGATTGGAAGCCCTGATGCGGGGTGAGGTAGAAGGCGTTGACCTGACTCCACACTTCAGACCGCAGCCGCGCTTGCAAGTGGGTGCGCTGGCACGCGCACAGGGCGCGACAGCGATGATGGATCTCAGCGACGGACTGGCTGCCGACCTACCGAAGTTGCTGCGTGCCTCGGGCGTCGGCGCGGTTGTTTATGCCCATCGGCTCCCCGTTCATCCTGTGGCGTTGCAGTGGGCAACCGCGCACGGCTCAGACCCCGCGCTGTTTGCCCTCGCCGGCGGCGAGGACTACGAACTGCTCATCACTGCGCCGCCCTCTACCGCCCAGCGCATGCTGGACGAGATACCGAACGCTACAGGCGTCGCCCTCACGCCGATTGGCGCAGTGACAGCGGAGCGCACACTTTGGCTGGAGTATCCCGACGGCGTGCGCGTCGAATTCCCCGCAGAAGGCTGGGATCATTTTAGGGGCTGAACTCCGCTTGGAGCGCGGTGTGCGGTGGTTCTTGCAGCACCTGCTGCGTGGCGTGGCGTGCGGCGTTGGTCAAGCCCGTCGGGAACACGCCTAAGCCTATCAGCCCCAGTGTACACGCCAGCAGGCAGGCGACCATCGGCGCAGGCACACGCCACGGCGTCGTCGCCTCGCGCGGCTCCGCGTACAGGCTGAACACGAGGCGCAAGTAGTACGCCGCGCTCATCACGCTTGTCAGCGCCAGCGCGAAGGCAAGCACAATCTGGCTTGCCTCAATCGCGGCGAAAAACAAATACCACTTGCCCCAAAAACCGGCGGTCGGCGGGATTCCCGCCAAAGAGAGCAGCAGGAGCGCCATTCCGTGTGCAGCGAACGGATTACGGCGATATAACCCTTGCAACGCCTCGACGGTCGTTGCGTCGCCCGCCCGCGCCATCAGTGTCAACACTGCAAATGCGCCCACGCTCATCAGGCTGTACGCGACTAAATAGTAAATCATCCCGACGGTTCCGGTGGCGTTCGCGCTTGCCAGCCCGACGGCAAGATACCCCGCGTGCGCGACACTGGAATACGCCAGCATCCGCTTGGCATCGCGCTGGATAAGCGCGGCGGCGTTGCCCACCACCATCGAGAGCAAACTGAGCGCCCACACCAGCGCAGTCCAGAACTCCGCCATCGGCGCCACGCTCGTCATCACTCGAATCAGCACTCCAAACGCCGCCACTTTCGCCACCGCCGCCATGTAAGCGGTTGCCACGGTCGGTGCGCCTTGATACACATCGGGCGTCCACAGATGGAACGGAACCAGCGACGCCTTGAACCCCAGCCCGATGAGCAACAGCACCAAGCTCGCCATCGGCAGCGCGTGAGACACCTCGCCCTGTGCCGCCGCATGCCAAGTCGCGGCGATCGAACGCAGGTCGACATTCCCCTGTGCGCCGTACAGAAGGGCAATCCCGTATAGCAGAAACGCTGAGGCGAACGCGCCTAACAGAAAATACTTCAGCGCCGACTCCTCCGAGCGCGCCTCCGTGCGCGACAAGCCCGACAGCACATACAACGCCAGCGACAGCGTCTCTAAGCCAATGAACATCACCATCAGGTTGGTGGTGGTAACCATCGCCATAGCGCCCGCGCTGGCAAACAGCAGCAAGGGGTAGAACTCGCCGTAGCGTAAACCGCGTGCCTGAAGGTAATCTTCGGAGAAGAGCATGGTGAGCGCGGTTGCCCCCAGAATCGCCAAGCTCAAAATCGCGCCCAGCGAGTCGGCGCTTACCATGCCGCCCAAGGTCGTCACAGGGGTCTGCCAAATGGCAACTTGGAAATAAGCAGCGATGCCTAAGCCCAGCAAACCTATCATCACGAGCGGGGTACGCCCGAAGCGCGACAAGAACAGCTCGGCGATAAGGGTCAGCAGCGCTGTACCCACCACTACGCTAAGAGGCACGAGCGCGCCCCATGCTATATCAGGCTTGGTAAACGCTTCCATGCGCCCGTAGTATACCTCTCAGAAGCCAACGCCTGTGCAAAATGGCAGGGATTCACTCAAAGATGGGGTATAATTGCGGTGGGGTCAGGAGACCCCCGCTTTGTTGATGTAGACGAAAGGATAGCGCTTCTTGCCTTGAGGCTCTTTAATAAGCACCTCAGAACCTCACTGTCGGCAGGGTACGGCTATGCGCTACATTGGGTTGTTTGGGCTTCTGGCAGGAGCTTGGTGCGCAGGAGCGACCCAACCTGCGCGCACACCTAACGGCTTACTTTGGGCAGGGACGAACCTCTCGCTACAAGCGTTTGCCTCCACGCATAATGGACGCCCTCTGAGCCTTTCGAACCAAGCAGTGGTCACAGTAGGTGCTATATTCCAGTGGCGCGTTGCGCTTGAGAGCGAGGCGACGCAGACCGTTTCGACCAACGAGGGTTGGTTCACACTGCTTATTACAAATCGCGGCAACGCAGTCGATGCGCTGAACTTGAGCCTAATTTCCAGAGAGAGCGTGGACGCCGATCGATGGAGTTTCGCGCTGTTTGAGCAGCGCGAAGATGGATCGGGGTTCAGCAGTGGGATTTACGTGCCCGAGACGACCTCGTGGGTCTGGCCGGGGGAAACGCGCCGTCTCTACCTACGGGCATGGCCTCCCGTCTCCCGCCGTACTGATGGGGCATTCGTGAACTGGCTTGGCACTTCCCAACGCGATCCTGCAGTGCGGCACGCGCAGGAGTTCGCCGTGGGCGTGCAATCCAACCACTGGGCGCGCACCTCAGCGACCACACCAGCCGCCCATCAGATTGTGGGCGAACCACGACTTATTGATCGGCGACTCTTCTGGCTCACTTGGAACGGGCAGGTGCTTCGCCTCTACCGCACGCCGAACCCTCTGAGCGAGTCAAGCACATTCCACAATAACATCATCGCAGGCGCGCGAATCGAAACTCACCCCCCGACGCACAATACTGTGCTGATTGGCGACCGATGGTATCTCCTGACCCAAACGGGTCGCATCGTGTTTTTCCCGTTCTCCCTTGCACAGGAAAACATTCGACTGAGCGCAATTCCGCTGAGTTTGCCTGAAGGCGTTGTTCCAGAACCGAGCCTGCCGCTGACTCGCGTTGGCAACACCCTTTGGTTTGTTGACCGTCAGAACCGCATTTGGCAACATAGCCCCGCGAATCCGACGCTTGTGCAAGTGCCTTCGCTCTCCGCGCAGCCTATCACTGCGCTCAGTTCGCTGAACGAGACGATGGTGGCAGTAGGACGCGCCGACGGGCGCGTGGATGTCTACTTGGATATCGCGCCTATTGCGACGAATCTTCGTCTTCCGCACGCTGGGAGACAGCCTGTGCGCCACATCTGCTTGCAGAATGGGCTTATCACGGTAGTGGCGGGAACACGCATCGGAATGTATCATCTCGGGCTGAACAAGTGGCTTTGGACTTATGAGCTGGACAGCCCCCCTGCATCGCGCCCTCTGCGTGACGCCCAAAGAGGAATCTGTTATGTGCTAACCGAAGAAGGCTGGCTCTATGCGATTAGTCACCAGCAGGGCGAACCGCTGCCGCTCTACCCCCATCAGCTGTTTAGCGAATCGCGCGTGGTGAGCGCTGTCATCGGATGCATTGCGCGTGCGGATCGCGGCGTGCCCTACCTTTACCTACAAGCGCAGCTGGCTGACGGTTCAGTGCGCTCTATGTTTATCACCGCCCACAACCCACTGAACCGATTCGTTTACCCGGTAGTACTCAATAACGCGCCCATCGGCACGCGCTGGTTCTTCACCGACGACGCCCCCGACGGGTTGGCGATTAACTGGGTTCGAACGGGCGCGGGCGACGACGGCACCTGCGGCGCATTTTACGGCTTTCTGCTCCGATAGCAATCGGCGACCGATGCGGACGGCTACTCCGCCAATCGCTTCTGCAGGCGCTGGATGCCCAGCGCCTTGCCTGACGAGCGATCTAAATCGATCAGCACGGCGCACACAACCGCCGCGCCCTTTGCCACCTCGCTTTTGGCGGGCATCCCCGTCAGGAACCGTTGAATTGAAGGCTCCAGCTCCATTCCGATTGACGAATGGAGCGCGCCGCACATCCCCGCATCCGTGATGAACGCCGTGCCTTTGGGCAAGATGCGCTCGTCGGCGGTTTGCACATGCGTGTGCGTGCCCACCACCGCGCTGGCACGCCCGTCCACATAGTAGGCAAAGCACGCTTTCTCGGAGGTCGCCTCGCCGTGAAAGTCCACGAACACAAACGGCGTGTCCAGTTGCGCGTAAATCGCGTCGAAAGCGCGAAAGGGGCAGTCGGCGTTTTCCATGAACACGCGCCCCGCCAGCGAGATAACCGCAAGACGCCTGTCCAGCACCTCGAACACTGTGTAGCCCTTGCCTGGCGCAAGCGGCGAGTAGTTCGCAGGGCGCACAATCCGCGGGTCAGAATCGAGGACGGGATAGATTTCCTTCTTATCCCAGATGTGGTTGCCCGTGGTGAAGCCTGCGATGTGCAGGTGGGTCAGCTCGGTCATCACATCAGGCGTGATGCCTTTGCCGCCTGCGGCGTTCTCGCCGTTAGCTAAAATGATATCGGGGGCATAG
>JANXCK010000184.1 GCA_025060055.1 Fimbriimonadales bacterium
GTGCGCAACCTGATTGCGCAGATTCCGGGCATCAAAGACCCCGATTTGTCGTGGACGGCGGGCAAGCCCGAGTTGCAGGTGCGCGTTGACCGCGAGAAGGCGACGGCGTTGGGCGTCAGCCTCGCCGAAATCGCCGCCGCGCTGCGCACTGCCTACGAGGGCGACACCAGCGTCAAGTACCGCGAGGCGGGGCAGGAGTACGCCGTGCGCGTGCGCCTGCGCCAAGACCAACGCCAACGGCTCAGCGACCTGAACGACCTCGTGGTGGCGTATGTGCAGGGCGCGCCCGTCTACCTGCGCGATGTGGCGACCATCACGCTGGGCGAAGGTCCCACTAAAATCGAGCGCACCGACCGCCAGCGGCGCGTGACGGTGACAGCGAACCTGATGCCGGGCTATACACCGGGCAACATGCGTCAGGTGATTGACGCCCGCTTGCGCGAGGCGAATGTGATTCCACCGGGCGTGCGGGCGCAGTGGTTCGGCGAGAACGAGGTGCAGGCGCGCGAGGGCATCTATATCTTCCAAGCGCTGCTATTGGGCATTATCCTCGTGTACCTGCTGATGGTTGCGCTGTTCGAGAACTGGCTCTACCCGTTTATCATCATGTTCACCGTGCCGCAGGCGTTGGTGGGCGCGCTACTTGCCTTGATTATCTTCCGCTCCGAGCTGAACATCATCTCGATGATTGGCGTGATTACGCTGATGGGCTTGGTGGGCAAGGGCGCGATTATTCTGGTGGACTACACGAATACGCTGCGGCAGCGTGGCTTAGCCCGCGATGAGGCGCTGATTGAGGCAGGGGCAACGCGCCTGCGCCCGATTCTGATGACCGTCATCTCGCTGGTGCTGGCGAAGATTCCCGTCGCGCTGGCGATTGGGCGCGGTTCGGAGTTCCGCTCGCCACTCGGCTTGGTGATTATCGGCGGGATGCTGATGAGTACCATCCTCACGCTGCTGGTTATCCCGTGCATGTACACCGTGATGGACGACTTCACGCGGTTCTTAGGGCGCGTGATTTGGAAACGCGGCGCAGTGCCTGTGGAGGCTGCCGTTGCCCCATCCCGCGCTGAAGAAGAGGAAACCGCGCGACTTTAAACCACCCGCTCCCGAAGCTGCACTCAGGGGAACGCGCAGGCGTTCCCCGTTTTTTCGTGCTATGGGTTTCTCGAAGCTCATACCAATCAGCATAGCAAACGCCGTCATGTCGTCGGCAAGACGCCGACGCCACGCATGCGCTTGCGTCGCGTCAGCGTCCCGCTGACGAATGGTGTCATCTGAAACCCCGACTGGTATCACAACTAATCTTCGATCGAGAGACTGTACCCGCCCTGCAGGAAAGGGACAAATCAACCTTCGAGGGACCTATCAGCCGCCAACAGGGGTCTACGACGCAACAGCGAATTGTTTTGCTTGATGCATACCGAGTTGGCAGTACGGGTTCAGCACGCTTTCGAGGCGGGCGAGGCGGACGAGGCGTTAGTTGAGGAACTCCTCGACGCGTTGGAGCGCGGCGTGGTGCGCGCTGCGGAGCCAGATGCCAGCCACCCCAGCGGCTGGCGCGTGAACGCGTGGGTCAAGCAAGGTATCCTGCTGGGCTTTCGTCTGGGCAAGCTTGTGCCCATGCGTTGGGGCGATACGGAGTTTCTGGATCGGCATCTGTTTCCGCCGCGCGTGTTCACCCTGAACGACGGGATAAGAGTTGTGCCAGGCGGCACGAGCATTCGGCGCGGGGCATGCGTGCGTCCGGGCGTGGTGGTGATGCCACCCACCTATGTGAATGTCGGTGCGTATGTGGGCGAGCAGACCATGCTCGACTCGCATGTGCTGGTCGGCTCCTGCGCCCAGATTGGCGCGCGGGTACACATAAGCGCGGGATGTCAGATTGGCGGCGTGCTGGAGCCTATCGGCGCGCTGCCCGTGATCGTCGAGGACGACGCCCTGATTGGCGGCTGTTCGGGTGTGTTCGAGGGCACTGTTGTCAAGCGTCGCGCGGTCATCGGCGCGGGCGTGATTCTGACGCGCTCCACGCCGATTTACGACTTGGTGAACGAGCGAGTGCTTCGCGCCGAAGGCGACCTGCCGCTGATTGTGCCCGAAAACGCAGTGGTGGTGGCGGGCAGTCGCCCCGCCGCTGGCGCGTTCGCTCAGAAACATAATCTGCATCTCTACGCCCCCATAATCGTCAAGTACCGCGACGAGCGCACAGACGCTGCCACTGCCTTAGAAGAGGCGCTGCGGTAGCACGGGCATCTTGCCCGTGCATGGCACGGACTGTTATACTAATCGGGATTTCAGATGACGCATCGTCCTGTACGGCTAAAGCCGTTGCTATGCAGACGAAGCCGACCTTTGTCGGCTATTAGCCCGCGCAGGCGGGCTTTGTCTGCACAGGAAAGGCTTCAGCCGCATCGGAATACTGCGCCGCTTGAAACCCCGATTGGTATTAGTCCGTGCAGTGCTTGAACGTGACTGTCCCAACCCCAAGCGGGCATGCACACATCTATCTAAGCAACGATAGGGTACACTACAACCTGATATACTAAGGAGGTTATGGCTATGGCGAAGGCTATCACTCAGAGCGAGTGGCAGGCAGAGGTGCTAAACTCGCCCGTGCCTGTCTTGGTGGATTTTTGGGCAGTCTGGTGTGGTCCGTGTCGGCTGATTGCTCCCATCGTGGAAGAACTGTCGCAACAGTACGCAGGGAAACTGAAGGTATACAAAGTCGATGTGGATCAGGAACGGCACTTAGCGACCCAGTACGGGATTATGAGCATTCCCACCTTGCTGTTGTTCAAGAACGGGCAGGTGGTGGAGCAGATCGTGGGCGCGTTGCCCAAAGGCGCAATCGAGCAAAAGATTGCCAAGCATCTGTAGACTTTGCACTCCTACCCGTTTATCGCCTGCAATAGCTGCCCTGCGCCGAACCGAATCGGGTCGGTGCAGGGCAATTTTGTCTCCGCCTCGACCTGTTGGATGGCGGCGCGCGCCTCCGCCTCGCTCAGATGCGCCGTGTTGAGAGCAATCGCAACAACTTTGGACGGATAGAACGCGCCTCCCATCGACGCAACCTGTTCGTAGATGCGAATCACTTCGGGCAGTGGGGGGATAGGCACATCGGGGAAGGTGCGAATGTGGGTTTGCCCCGCACGGTGTACCAGAATCAGGTGGGTTGGCTGTGCGCCGCGCAGCAGCGGCAGCGTGGCGGTTGAGGCAGGGTTCGTCAGCGCGCCCTGCCCCTCGATATGAATCACCTCTGCGTCCGCAGCGAACTCACACACAAATTTCTCTACGGCGCCTGAAGCGAAGTCCACGCGCACGGCATCCAGAGCAACTCCGCTGCCCTCGAGCATGATGCCTGTCTGCCCTGTTGCCAGAAAGCGCGAGCGCAGTCCTTGTTGTAGGCAGGCTCGATGCATCTCAAGGCTCACGGTCATCTTGCCGACTGCCATGTCCGTGCCGACGGTCAGCACGCGCTTGCACTGCAAGTGGCGTGCCTTCCCCGAGCCGACGCCCAAGCCAGGTGGCTCCTTGCGCACATCCCAAATCCATTGGCAGCTGTGCAGAAACGGCTCCAAATCGGGGTGCTTGGCAAGCGGCGTGTGTAGTCCGTTCACGAGGTTCAGCCCTGCCAGCACGGCGGTGCGCACTTCGCTCCACATCTCGGCGGGCAGGCTACCGCCCGACGGCGCAATGCCAATCACCAGCGTATCGGGGCGGTACGCCATCGCTTCTTGTACCGACGCCACAATCGGCACGGCACGCGGAATGCCTGTCAACTCCGTGAGCGACTGCCCTGCACACTCCCGATCGATGACAGCCACAATCGGGTTCTGGCTGTAGCGGAGCAGACCCAGCCCCGTCTTGCCAAAATTGCCCCGAATGCCTTCGTGCATCAAAATCGCGAGTCGGTTCTCAGGCTTGAGCATGGAGTAGCGCGATTATACCTTCATATCTTGCGCAAGAGCTTGGGGCACGTGCCGCCCTGGTGTTGCAGGCTTGGTGGCACTGCGTAGGGTAAGGCAATATCCCCTCATCAGAAGGGCACGGGGATGAGGGTTGACGCTCATCGACTTCCTCGCTTCACAAGAGGAACGCCCTCCCGACACAGCGGGCATTCTTCAGGGGCGTAGCTGTGCGCAGGGAGGCGCAACGCGCTCACCAGCGGCGCATCAAACTCAGGCGACGACTCAGAGCGGTCTATCAGCACACTGATTGCCACGACCTTCGCCTGATGACGCTGTAGCAACTCCAGCACCTCGCGTATGGAAGTACCTGTCGTCAGCACATCGTCCACCACCAGCACGGGCGTCGGTGGCTCCAGCACGCTTCCCCTGCGGAAGGCGCGCTCCTTGCCCTCGCGCTCGGCATACAGGGCGCGCACGCCCAGCTGCCGCGCCGCCTCGTAAGCCACCAGAATGCCCCCCAGCGTAGGTCCGACGACCGCCTGTATCGGCGAATCGATCGGCAAACGGCGCAGCAGCTCGCGTACACATTCCTGAAGCAGAGGCGGCTGCTCCAGCAGGCGGAACTTCTCGAAGTAGATGTCGCTGTGCCTGCCTGAGGTGAGCAAGAAATGCCCCCACAACACTGCGCCGATGCGCTCCAAATCCGCAAGGGTCATTTATCCA
>JANXCK010000267.1 GCA_025060055.1 Fimbriimonadales bacterium
CAGCTGGTTCAGTTCCGAGCCGTAGTCGACGCCTGGCACATGGTCGCCGAAGCCCGTGTAGTTGGTCTGCGCGGCGAGGGGCGCAGGATACTTGCTGGGAATGTTGCGCCCGTCCACTAACTGCGCATGCGACAGCGTCACCGTCGCCACAAGAGCACCGAATACCATCATCGGTCGTCTCATCGTTGAATGCCTCCTTTCCCCACGGTGGGGGTAACCCTATTATACCCCATTTCAGAAATCGTATTCTGAGCAATTGCCCCCCTTGCGATTGCGCCGAAACGGTTCTTCCACGCGCTCAGGTATCCTCAAAGAAGGCGACGGATGCTTGGCGAGTGGTTTCAGTTCGAGTTTGTGCGAAACGCGCTGGTGGCGATGGTTTTGTTGGCAGCGGTCTACCCGCTGCTGGGCGTGTTTGTGATTGGGCAACGCGTTGCATATTTCAGCGACGCAGTGGCGCACTCGGCGTTTCTGGGCGCGACGGTCGCGGGGCTGCTGGGCTGGCAGCTCAGTGATGCGCTACTGCTGACTGCCCCCATCTTTGCTCTGATTGTCGCGTGGTTCCACGCGCGCACACGCCTGCCCAACGACACACTGCTGGTGGTCGCCATCACCAGCGTGTCGGGGATGGGCATTGCGCTGGCGAGCCTAACAGAGACGCCGCTGGCTCTGGGGGCGTTGCTGTTCGGCGATGTGCTGGCGCTTGAGCGGAGTGATTTGATTCGTCTCTTCGGCGTAGATTGCATCATGCTGGCGATGGTGCTGGGGCTGGCGCGTTCGCTGATTCGGATTGGCTTCCATCGCGAGTTGGCACAAGCGCAGGGTGTCCCCGTGCGCGTGGTGGAGACGCTGTTCTTGGTGGGGCTGTCGTTGGCGGTGGCGGTGGGCGTGCGCACCGTCGGTATTCTGCCGATAAGCGCGCTCTTAGTGCTGCCTGCGGCGTCGGCGCGCGCTGTGTGCCAAAGCTTTCGCGGCTTGCTGGGAGTCAGCGCGCTACTGGGCGCGGTAAGCCTCGTAGCAGGGTTCGCTGTTGCCCTATGGCAACCCATTCCGCCTGGGGCAGCTGTAGCGCTCGTGGCAGCGGGAATCTTCGTGCTGATAGCCATCGTACGCCCTGTTGAGGGAGCGGCGGCGCCATGAGCCTATTGCGCTGGCTGCCTGCGGTGCTTTGGGTGGGCATGCTGTTGCTGATTTTCTACTTCTCCTCGCAAGCGGGCAGCCCTGAAAACTCGGCGAGGTGGCTCGAAGCCTTCCTGCGCTGGCTTGCGCCTGACCTTGCTGCGCGCCTTACCTCCGAACAACTTCTGATGTTGAACTTCGTGCTTCGCAAAACGGGACACGCTACGGGCTATTTTGTGTTAACCTTGCTGGGCTACGGAGCGTTCCGCGTGAGTTTCGGGCAAGCCCGCATCGTTGCGCTGCGCTGGGCGGTTGCCACCAGCCTCCTGCGCGCGGTTATCGACGAAATTCATCAAGCATTCGTGCCAGGACGCACGGGCACAATTGTCGATGTCGGCATCGACGCTGTCGGGATTGCTCTGGCGATGTGGCTGGTACGCTGCCGATGGCGACGCACTGCAGATTGTGAGGTATTATCCTAAGCGATGATTCGCCTCATTGACCGTACTGGCTGGCAGGGCGAGCCAGAGCAGTTGTATGCCGAGACGGCGTTGTTTCCCCCGCCGCCCCCCGACCGTCCGTACATCTTCACCAACACCGTGACCACGCTGGACGGTAAGCTGATCTTAGGTGAGGTGGGCAGCACAGCAGCGGGACTGGGCAGTTCGATGGATCGGCTGTTGATGCATCGGCTGGAGGCATGTGCCGATGCCGTCGTGATTGGCAGCAGCACGCTCCGCGCCGACCGACACATGAACTACCCGCCGAGCTTGTATCGCGCGGTGGTCACGACCAGCGGCGATTTGCCATTAGACCACGACTTTTTCCGCAAGTCGGCAGCAGGGCGTGCGTTGGTGTTCGCGCCAACCCACCTGCCACCCGATAAAAAGCTCGCCTTAGAGCGCGTTGCAACCGTGCATCTGGTGGGCGAGACACGCGTCGAAATCCCCGAAGTCGTGCGCATTCTGCACACGAACTACGAGGTGCGCTATTTGCTGGTGGAGGGCGGAGGCAGCCTGAACTTCTACTTTTTTGAGGCGGGACTGGTGGACGAGATTTTCCTCACG
>JANXCK010000148.1 GCA_025060055.1 Fimbriimonadales bacterium
GGCACATCGGGTAGCTCCAGCGTGAGTGTATCGCACAGGCTCAGCGTGTGCATCACGCTGGCGATTTCGTGATAGCCGTCGGCGCGGCGCCCCAGCACCTCAAGGGTCAGGTTGAGCTTTGCAGGCGCGCTTATCTCAAGCCTCATCGTCCAGCACAACGCGCAAATGGAGTTCGCGCAGCTGCTCCTCGCTTACGGGCGCGGGCGCACCGAACATCAAGTCCACCATCGCTGTGTTCTTTGGGAAGGCAATCACATTTCGAATCGTTTCGTCGCCCGTTAGCAACATCACGAGGCGATCGATTCCGGGCGCGATGCCGCCGTGCGGCGGCGCACCGTACTCGAACGCCTCCAACAGATGCCCGAACCGTTCCTGAATCTCCTCCTCCGAGTAGCCCAGCAACTTGAAAATCCTGTCCTGCAGGTCGCGCTGGTGGATTCGGATACTGCCGCTGGCGAGTTCGTGACCGTTGCACACGAGGTCATAGCAGTTCGCACGCACGCTGCCCGGATTGGTGTCCAGCAGCGGGATGTCTTCCTCGCGAGGCGCGGTAAAGGGGTGATGTGACGGGTTCCAGCGCCCCTCTGCCTCGTCCCATTCCAGCAGCGGGAAATCGGTTATCCATGCGAACGCCATCAGGTTGGGGTCTGCCAAGCCGAGTTCTTGCCCTATGCGGTGGCGTAGGCGGCTCAGGCACTCGTTCACCGTCTTGGGTTGATCGGCGACAATCGCCACGAGGTCGCCCGCCGTGGCGCCCGTGCGCTGCTGAATTGCGTGCAGCTCCGCTTCGCTGAGAAACTTCGCAATCGGCGAGCGTATGCCCTCGGCGGTGAACGCAATAGTTGCCAGCCCCTTCGCGCCGAACCGCTTCACGAACTCGGTCAGCTCGTCAATCTGCTTGCGCGAGTAGTCGGCACAGTTAGGCAAGCAGAGCGCTTTCACAATCCCGCCCGCTGCAATCACGCCTCGAAACGCCTGAAACTCGGTCTCGCGCAGCAGGTCGGTTAGTTCGTGCAGTTCCAGCCCGAAGCGCAGGTCGGGCTTGTCCGTGCCGTAGCGCGAAATCGCTTCGTCGTAGGTCAGGCGCGGGAACGGCTTCAACACCCGCTTGTCCGTGCAGGTCTCAATCATCCCGATGTAAAGTTCCTCGATGAGGTTCAGGATGTCGTCTTGAGTGACGAACGACATCTCCAAATCCAGCTGGGTGAACTCAGGTTGGCGGTCGGCGCGCGGGTCTTCATCGCGGAAGCAGCGGGCGATTTGAAAGTAGCGCTCCACGCCAGCGACCATCAGCAGTTGCTTGAGCTGCTGTGGCGACTGGGGCAGCGCGTAGAACCTGCCAGGATACAAACGGCTGGGCACGAGGTAATCGCGTGCGCCTTCGGGCGTGCTTTTAATCAGAATCGGCGTTTCCACTTCCAGAAAGCCGCGCTCCGATAAGAAATCGCGGATGTATTTCACGATGCGGTGGCGCAGTTCCAGCCGCTGATACATCGCGGGGCGGCGCAAATCCAGATAGCGGTATCTCAGGCGCAGGCTTTCGTCGACCTCTAAGTTTTCCTCGTTGATGTGAAACGGCGGGGTTTTGGAGGGACTGAAAAGATGGAGCGCGTGGGCGAACACTTCGATCTCGCCAGTGGCGAGTTTGGGGTTCTCGGCGCCAGGGCGTCGGCGGCGCACCTCGCCTGCAACGGCAACGCAGTACTCCACGCGCAAATCGCTGGCGCGTTCCACCAGTTCGGGGTCAATCGCGGGGTCAAACACCACCTGCACCAGCCCTGTGCGGTCGCGCAAGTCCACAAATACCAACCCGCCCAAGTCGCGCACGCGATGCACCCAACCATTCAGGCGCACTGTCTGCCCCACATGCTCAGGGCGCAACACGCCACAGGGATGAGTCCGCTGCCAGTTCGCCGTCATAAGCGGGGGCAATTGTACCCGAAGGCAGCCATGCGCGGATAGCCCATGCCTGCTCATGGTACAATCCCATGCCATGCACGAGCCAGTCCACCATACGCTGGAAGAAGAGAGCCAGTTAGTGCAAATCCGCCTGCAGAAACTTCAACGCCTGCGCGAGTTGGGCTTAGATCCGTTCGCGATTGAGCGGTACGAGGTCACGCACGCGCTGCGCACCGTCCACGACGAATACGAGCAGCTGGAAGGCAAGACGGTTTCGGTGGCAGGGCGCATCGTGGCAATCCGCAAGATGGGCAAGGCGACCTTCGCGCACCTGATGGACAGCACAGGCAAGTTGCAAATCTACCTCAAAGCCGACGAGCAAGGCGAACAGTACGACCTGATTGACCTTTGGGACTTGGGCGACTATCTGGGTGTGCAAGGCTTCGTGTTCAAGACGCGCACGGGCGAGGTGACCGTGCATGTGCAGTCGTTCGTGATGCTGGCAAAAGCGATTCGCCCTGTGCCGTTCCCCAAAGAGAAGGGCGAGCAACGCTGGTACGAGCTGCACGATGTGGAGCAGCGCTATCGCCAACGCTACTTAGACCTGCTGGTCAACCCCGATTCGCGTCGGCGGCTGATTGCGCGTTGCCAGATGGTGCGCGCGATACGGCAGTTCTTGGATGCGCGGGGCTTTCTGGAGGTGGAGACGCCCGTGCTGCAGCCGATGGCGGGGGGCGCCGCCGCGCGCCCGTTCCTCACCTACCACAACGCGCTGGAGCGCGAGTTCCAACTGCGAATCGCGCTGGAGCTGCACCTCAAGCGACTGCTGATCGGGGGCATCGACCGCGTGTACGAAATCGGGCGCGTGTTCCGCAACGAGGGCATCTCCACCCGCCACAACCCTGAGTTCACGATGCTGGAGCTTTACCAGGCATACGCGAACTTGGAAGATATTATGGACTTAGTAGAGGCGCTGTTCCGTGATGTTGCCGAGCGCGTGTTCGGCACAACCGTGTTCGAGATGCACGGAGTGCAGATTGACCTGAGCCAGCCGTGGCGCCGCATCCGACTGATGGACGCCATCCACGCGCACACAGGGCTTACTGAGTCGGATTTCGAGACGCTGGAGCGTGCCGTCCGCGCCGCCGAGAAGCTCGGAATCTATGTGGAGCGCAAGGACACCATCGGCGGGATTATCGAGAAGGTGTTGGAGAAGTGCGTGGCGGAGCATCTGCAGCAGCCGACCTTCGTGCATGGCTTTCCGATTGATACCTCGCCGCTGGCAAAGCGCGAGCCGAACAACCCACGCTTTACTCGCCGCTTTGAGGGCTACCTGTTCGGCAAGGAGGTCGCCAACGCCTTCTCCGAGCTGAACGACCCGCTGGAGCAACGGGCGCGGTTCGAGCAGCAGTATGCGCTCCGCCAAGCAGGCGACGAGGAGGCACACCCGTTCGATGAGGACTTCCTGCACGCGCTGGAGTACGGCATGCCCCCTGCGGGCGGATTGGGCATCGGTATCGACCGCATGGCGATGTTGCTCACGGGCGCGGAGTCGATTCGCGAAGTGATTTTCTTCCCGCAGATGCGCGAGGGCTAAGCGATGTACGCTGCCACGCTCGCGGTGATTGCCGACTGGGTTCACGCGCTGGCGTTGCCTGGGACGCTGATTCAGCCGCGGGGCGCGGATGCGCACGAGACGCCCCTGAATGTGCGCATGGTGCGTCAGGCGTTGCGGGCGCGACGCGTGCTGGCAGTCGGCGGTGGGCTGGAGGCTTACCTAAGCGCGCTGCAGCGCGCGTTGCAAGCACGCACACCCATCAGCACGCTGCTTAACCATCTGTATCCCCCGCCCGACGACCTGCACATCTGGCTGAATGTGGACTACGCTCGCCAGTGCTGTATGCAGATCCTGCGCTGGGCGGAGGCAGATGGTCTTGCGGGTGTGGCGCAGCGTCAGGCGTGGGCGCAAGTGCGCCTGCAGCTGCGCCAACTCACTCACCGACTGCGCACGGCACGGGGCATCCTGCACGGCAAAGCCTACCTCGCGGTGCATGATGCCTATCTGCCCCTCACGCGACAGCTTGGCATGCGCTCGCTGGGCAGTTTACAGCCTGACCACGAGCGTCCGCCCAGCCTGCACCACCTGCGGCGCGCGATTGAACAAGGCAGGCGTGCGGGCGTCGCTATGGTACTCGCCCACGAGCCGTCGAGCCTGGGCATAACGGCAGCGCGTCTGCTGCGTGTGCCCCTCGTGCTTGCCGACACACTGGAGACGCCCAACCCCGAACATGACTACTTCGCACGCATGGCGGGGCTGATTGACGCGCTGGAGCAGGCGGGTTCACGCCGATAGGTGGCTTAGTTCACCCGCTCGAACAGCCCTGCTGCGCCCATGCCCAGCGCGGCGCACATCGTGACCAAGCCATACCGCCCGCCTGTGCGCTGCAGCGCGTGCGCAAGTGTAGCGACCTGCCGTGCGCCCGTGCAGCCTAACGGATGCCCCAACGCCACCGCCCCGCCCAGCGGGTTCACGCGCTCCGACGGCATCTCGAAGATTTTGTTGGACGCCAGCACCTGCGCTGCAAACGCCTCGTTGAACTCGATATGGTCAATCTCGGCGATGTTGACACCTACGCGCTTGAGCAGTTTCGGGATTGCGTAGGCGGGCGCGACGCCGAAATCCTCAGGCACGAGCGCAGCGGTGGTGTAGCCCACAAAGCGCAGCAGCGGTCGGATGCCCAGCGCGTGTGCCTTGCGCTCGCTCATGACGATGACCGCTGCCGCGCCGTCGCTGCGCTGCGAGGCATTACCCGCTGTGATAAGCCCGTCGGGGCGAAACGCGGGCTTGAGCTTCGCCAGCGACTCCAGACTCGTGTCGCGGCGCGGTCCCTCATCGCGCGTCAGCGTGATTGGCTCGCGCTTAGGGCGCCCGCACGCGTCGGTGGTCTGAATCTCGGTCTGGACGGGCACAATCTCGGCGTCGAACAGCCCTTCGTCTTGAGCGCGCACTGCCTTTTGATGGCTCTGCAGGGCGAATGCGTCGGCTTGTTCGCGCGTAATCCCGTGCTTGCGTGCCAGCTGTTCCACCGACAGCCCCATGTTCAAGTAGGTGTTGGGAGCATTCTGGAGCAGCGTGGGGTTCGGGTGCGCATGGATGTCCAAGAACGGCACGCGGCTCATGCTCTCCACGCCACCTGCAACGATTGCTTCGGCGTCGCCTGCTCGAATGCGCTCGGCGGCAATCGCGATGGCTTCCAGCCCTGAGGCGCAAAATCGGTTCACCGTCGTGGCGGGGATTGTCTGCGGCAAGCCTGCCCGCAGCGTTGCCACCCGCGCGATGTTCATCCCTTGCTCGCCTTCGGGCGTCGCACATCCCAAAATCACATCCTCTATTTCGTTGGGATCTAATGCAGGGCATCGGGCGAGCACCGCTTGGATTGCGATTGCTGCGAGGTCATCGGGGCGCGTGTGGCGCAAGCTACCGCGTGGCGCTTTGCCAATCGGCGTGCGCACCGCAGCGACAATCAACGCTTCGTTGCTCATAACCGCCTCCGTGCGGTAGGATACCCGAACCGACAACGCCACTCATAGGCAATCCCGCCACCCCGCAAGGGCGCACCGCGACGGAGCGAGCAGGTAGAATCGAAGGCGTGCAACCTCTGGTTGGTGTGATTATGGGTTCCCGTTCCGATTGGGAGACGATGCGCCATGCGGTGGACACGCTGGAGACGCTGGGCATTCCCTACGAGGTGCAGATTGTCTCGGCGCATCGCACGCCCGATAAGATGTTTGAGTATGCCAGCACGGCGGCGGCGCGCGGGCTGGAAGTGATTATTGCGGGCGCGGGCGGCGCGGCGCACTTGCCCGGCATGACCGCCTCCAAAACCACGCTGCCCGTGCTGGGCGTGCCCATCGAGTCCCACGCGCTCAAAGGGCTGGACTCGCTGCTGTCGATGGTGCAGATGCCTGCAGGAGTCCCCGTCGGCACGCTGGCAATTGGCAAGGCGGGCGCGATTAACGCTGCGCTGTTGGCGGCAGCCATCTTGGCGAACAAGTACCCGCAGTTCCGCGACGCACTCACAGCCTATCGCGCGAGGCAGACGCAAGCGGTGCTGGAAAACCCTGACCCGCGCTCGGAAGCAGTTCAAGCCTCAACCTGTCGCATGAACATGCCATAATATGGGGGGCGTTTGAGCCAGCAAGAACGCCGAAGAGGAGCGCTGAGAAACCGATGATGCTGTTGACAATCATCTATCTGTTGGGGATGTTCACCCTGCTGGTGGCGGCGCACGAACTGGGACACATGTGGGTCGCCAAGCGGTTCAAGATGAAGGTCGAGGAGTTCGCCATCGGGATTGGACCGATTCTGGTGCGCCTGTGGCGCGGACGCGATGGCACTCTGTACACTCTGCGGGCGTTCCCGCTGGGGGGGTTCGTCAAGATTCCCGGCATGATGCCCGATGAAGAGCATATCGAGGGCAGTTTCCAATCGAAACCGCTGCATGCGCGCTTTTTGACCGTGCTGGCGGGTCCGCTGGCGAGCATCCTGTTTGGGTTTCTGTTGCTCGTGTTGATTGGGATGACAGCGGGGCTGCCCTCACCCGATAAGCCGATGCTGCAGGTCAAAATGGTGATGCCCGACTCCCCTGCGCAGCAGGCGGGGATCCGCATTGGCGACCTCCTGCTCTCGATCAATGGCGAGACCGTCAAGCGCATCGAGCGGGCAACCGAGCTTATTCGTGCCAACCCGAATCGTGCCATTCGC
>JANXCK010000229.1 GCA_025060055.1 Fimbriimonadales bacterium
TGTGCCATCGGAGACACAAAGAACGCGCTCTTTGCCTTTGGCTTTCACCAGCAGCGCTGCTGCCGCAGGGTGCGTATGCACATTATCCCAGATAATCTCGGCGTTCAGCTCGTCGTGCAGCAGGACTGCGCCCGCCAAGCCGGGGTCGCGGTGTTGGAACGGGCGCATAGCGTTGAAGGTGTGGGTCGCGTGGCGTGCGCCGCGCTCAATAGCCTGCAGGGTCTGCTCGTAGCTGGCATCGCTATGCCCAATCGAAACGAGGATTCCCCGCGTTGCAAGGTACTCCGTTAGCTCCAGCCCGCCCTCTTGTTCTGGAGCCAGCGTCACGAGGCGCACCTCGTCCAGCAACTCGCCCAGCTCGTTCCGTAGCTCACGGACGCTTGGCGGGCGAATGTACTCAGGTGGCTGCGCGCCCGCGCGACGCGGGTTGATAAACGGTCCTTCCAAGTGGCAACCCAGCAGCCGTGCGCCACTTGTGCCACGCTCGCGCACTGTGCGCACCGCCTCAAGGCACTGGCGAATGGCGTGCCAAGGCGCGGTAATCGTGGTCACCACGAACGCCGTGACGCCGTGACGCGCCAAGCGTCGGGCGAGGAACTCAATTGCGTCGGGCGTGCCTTCCATCAGGTCGCGCCCGAAGCCGCCGTGAATGTGAATGTCGATCATTCCAGGAAGCGCAATAAGCGTGCGAGCGTCCACATCGGGTGACGACACCCGCGTCAACTGCTGCGGGTCATATGCCTCCCACGCCACAATCTTTCCTTTGTCCACCAGCAGGGCGCGGAACGGATAGCGCTGCCCGTCGCTTACCAGCGCGCTGCAGAAAATCCGAAACGCCATCGGCTTACAGTGTACCTGAGTGGCGGTTTTTGGGCAGGCGGATAAGCCCCTTGAGTGTTTAGGAGGGTATACTCGCAAACGGTGAGACCGATGGCAGTGGTACGCGAGCAGCCCAAGCGCAAGCGCCGCTATACCGAGCAAGACCTGCTGCAGATGCCCGATGACGGGCGCAAGTACGAGCTGGTCAACGGGAGGATCCAAGTCGTGCCCACAGGAGCTAGACACGGATGGATCGAGTTCCTTCTGGCGAACAAACTGGGCGAGTACGCCAAGGGACGATTTTTTGGGTTCGGTTCCAGCACTGGCTTCCGAATGAAGAAGGGCAATATCCGCAGTCCCGACTTTGCCTTAATGCGCATCGATCGTTTCCCCGACCGAAAGCCGCCTGCAGACTTTGCCGAAGGTGCACCCGACCTTGCAGTGGAAATCGTCTCGCCGTCCGAGAACCTGCACGACTTGTATCAGAAGGTGGGGGAGTATTTTGAGTTGGGCGCGCGTGAGGTGTGGCTGCTGTTTCCTGAGCGCAAGCAGGTGTACCGCTTTACTGCCCCGCTGGAGATTGAGGTGCTGCACGAAAACGACACCCTCACAGGGGGTGAGCTGCTGCCTGAATTCAAGGTGCGCGTGGGCGAGTTGTTTGAGTGAAACCGTTGCTATTTGGCTCCCCGTCCACGCGCAGGATTGGAGTGGAGGGGAGCTGACGCTGCCCCGTGAGGCTTAGGCGAAACGCCAAAACCCCACGTGAGCCGTCAGCCCGTGCCGTGCTCACGTCGGCTTTGTAGATCTACAGCCTGCAGAGCCTGCCTAAGAAGCCTTGATTAGTGCCGTTGCTCGACCAGCGCGGGCGCGTAGGGATGCTGATGGCGGCGCACGAGCGCAGCGCGCACCAACGCCACGAACACTGGATGCGGTCGGTTCGGGCGCGACTTGAACTCAGGATGGAACTGCCCCGCTAAGAAGAACGGATGTTCGGGCAACTCGATCATTTCCACGAGGCGGTTGTCAGGCGAAACGCCACTGAACACCAAGCCGTAGCGCTCCAGCAAGGCGCGGTACTCGTTGTTCACCTCGTAGCGGTGGCGATGGCGTTCATAAATCACGGTGTCGCCGTACACGCGCGCCGCCAGCGAGTTAGGCAGCAGCCGACACGGGTACGCGCCCAGACGCATCGTGCCCCCTTTGTCGCCAATCCCACGCTGTTCAGGCAGCAGATGCACCACGGGATGGGGCGTTGCATGGTCGACCTCTTCGGTGTGGGCGCCCGTCAGCCCCGCGACATTTCGCGCGAACTCGATGACCGCCATTTGCATCCCATAGCAGATGCCGTAGAACGGCACTGCCTGCTCGCGGGCATACTGGATTGCCCTGAGCTTGCCCTCCACACCGCGTGCGCCAAAGCCGTGTGCCACCAAAATCCCATCGACCCCGCGCAGTCGCTCCGCGACCTCTACCTGCTCCAGCTCCGAAGAGTCGATCCAATCAATATCCACAGCCGCATCGTTTGCTGCGCCTGCGTGGTAGAACGCCTCCGCGATGCTTAGGTAAGCGTCGCGATTCTCAATATATTTGCCCACTAAGGCGATTCGGCAGCGTGCGCTGGGACGCTTGATGCGCTCTACGGTACGCTCCCACTCGCTTAGGTCTGGTGGAGTGTCAGGCAGCCCCAAGCGGCGCAGCGTCAGCCGTCCCAGCCCTGCCCGTTCGAACAGCAACGGAATCTCGTAAATCGTTTCCACATCCAGCGACTCAATCACGGCGTTTTGCGCCACATCCGTAAAGAGGGAAATCTTGGCACGCACTTCCTCAGGCAGCGGCACGCGCGTGCGACAGATTAGCACATCGGGCGTGATTCCTATCTCGCGCAGCTTGATAACGCTATGTTGAGTCGGCTTGGTCTTGATCTCGTCCCAGCGTCCTACGGTGGGCACAAGCGTCACATGCACATACATCACATTTTCCGCCCCAGCGTCTTTGCGGAACTGGCGGATTGCTTCCAAAAAGGGCAGGCTCTCGATGTCGCCCACGGTGCCGCCGACCTCCACAATCACGATATCGGCATTTTGCTCGCGCCCTGCACGGCGGATATGCTCTTTGATCTCATCGGTGATATGGGGGATTACCTGCACCGTTGCGCCCAAGTAGTCGCCCCGACGCTCCTTGTCAATCACCGACTTGTAGATTCGCCCTGTAGTGAGGTTCGAGTTGCGCGTGCAGTTCACATCCAAGAACCGCTCGTAGTGTCCTAAGTCGAGGTCGGTTTCCGCGCCGTCATCGGTGACGAACACCTCGCCGTGCTGATAAGGGTTCATCGTGCCTGCGTCCACGTTGATGTACGGATCCATCTTGAGGGGGGCAACGGTGTAGCCTCGGCTGCGCAGAAGCCTGCCCAGACTCGCAGCAGCAATCCCCTTGCCGATGGAGCTGACCACACCGCCAGTAACGAAAATGTACTTAGTGCTGTACACGCCCGATCTCCTGCGAAAAGTTCACCTTTATTGTACCCACATGCGCGAAATCGCCTCGATGGGGTGCGACAGCATTCTTGCCAGCGTGGGTGGCGGCGCCCTTTGAACCTCGAGGACGGCTCAAGCTTCGGGGTGCATGCTCCTCAAACCGTCTTCAAATGCCCGCAGTACGAGGCTTGTGATAGAAACCGCGCCCCAAGGGGAGGGAAACTTGGGGCGCGATCGGAGAGGGAGGGACAAGATGCTATGACCGCACGCTACACGATGTAGCAACTTCCGTGCCAAATGACGCCACGCATGCTATAATTTGTCGGAGGTTGGCATGCCGTTAGAGTTTCGCAGCGGCGAGGACGAAGGGTTCTCTTTCAAGCGGTTCTTGAAAACCGTTGCGGCAGGAGTGGCGGTGTTCTTCGTGTTTATGGCGGTGGGCTACTACCTCGTGGCGCCGCGTATTGTGGTAACAGAAGAGGGGCACCTTGCGTTTCGGCTTTGGATACCGCGCACGGAGACGACACAGCCTGCCCCTGCAGCGGCGAACACTCTGCCCAAGGTGGAGGTCTACGAAAAGCTGCCACCTGAGGTCACGGCGGGCACGGGCACTCTCATCGGTTCACGCGAGGTTGCCCCGTTTGACTATGAACGGTATCAGCGCAAGCGGCGTGAGCGCCGCTCGCAACCGCCCCCCGCGCCAACCCCTGACGCCACAGAGGAAACCGCACCGCCCGACGATGAGTATCTCGTGCCTGACGACTCGGACGAGACACTGCCTTCCGAAACGCCTGAACCTGAGCCTGCTGAGCCGCTGCCCGAAACTCCGCCGTCCCAGCCGTCCCCACCAACACCCGAACCCGAAACGAGTCAGCAGCCGCTTTACCGAGTGCAGGTCGGCGTGTACGAGAGCCGCGAGAACGCCAACCAAGTCGTTCAGAGCCTTATCGAGAGCAACTTTGAGGCAAGCATCGTACCATTCCAGCGCGACGGCAAGACGCTGTACCGCGTGCAGGTGCTGGTGACTCGCGACAAAGCAAAAGCCGACGCCCTCAAAAGCCAGCTGGAAAGCAAGGGGTTTCCGACAGTAGTCACCAAAACTCCGTAGCGCTCACTTTTCAGCGAAATACTCCCGTGCCAGCGCACGCAGTTTGGTAAGCGCTTGCCTCTCCAGCTGGCGCGTGCGCTCCCGCGAGAGCCGCTTCGTGTGCCCAGGCGGAATCTCACTGACATCCAGCCCCAAATGGCGATAGATCGCCCAACGCTCGCCAGCGGTCAGGTGCTTCTCTATAATCTCGAAGATTTCTGAAATCCAGACGCGCTCAATCGCGATCGATTCGGGATCTGACTCTTCGGGGCTGGCTAACAACCCGCCCAAAGGCGTGCTTTGCTCGTCGCGCGCCTTATGCTCCAGAGAGTAGTTCGCGCGGGCATAGCGTGCCAGTCGTGCCACCTTGCTTACGGGCATTTCGAGGCGCGCGGCAATTTCCTCGTCCGTTGGCTCCTTGCCCAGCGCGGCGCGCAACTCGTTGCGCGTGCGCTCAATCTTGCGCAACGAATCGATGGCGTGATTAGGCAAGCGAATCATGTTGGTTTGGGCGTCGGCAGCGCGCCCCACGCTCTGGCGAATCCAGTGCACTGCATAGGTGCTGAACCGCAAGCCACGAGCTAAGTCGAAGTTGCGGATGGCTTTCACCAGCCCGAGTGCCCCTTCCTGAACCAAATCTTCCAACGGTAAGCCAGGACGCACATAGCGACGCGCGATACTGATCACAAGGCGCAAGTTCGACTCGATGAGGCGGTTCTGGGCTTGCTCGTCGCCCTGCTGCGCGCGTCGGAGCAGTTCCAGTTCCTCATCGGGCTGCAAAAGGGGACGGCGCAAAACCTCACCCAAAATCGCATCCAGAGCAGTGCCACTCAGCTCTTGACTCTGCTCAGGCTCCACTTCTGGAGCCTCGCTGCCCCAGTACTCTACCTCTGCAGAACCTGCATAATCCACAAACGATTGCATCCTCAACAGTACCCCCGCGATCTCCTGCAAAAGGTCTTCGCAGCAACTTTCGTGCCAAAACGAGCGCATACCCACAGGGTATACTGCTGATGGGAGGTAATGCACCCGCAGAGCGCGAACCGACTTGCAGCACCCTCATCGTCGCGCCAGTGCGGCAGGGCGCACCCAAAATGAATATCGGGCTGATTGGCTACGGACGCATGGGGCAAGCAGTCGAGCGAGTAGCAGTGGCGCGTGGACACCACATCGCGGGCATCGTGCGTGCCGACACGCCGACCTTAGAACGCGAGCGGGTTGCTCAGGATGCGGATGCGCTGATTGACTTCTCACGGGCAGACGCCGTGCCCGCGCATGTTGCTCTCGCGTTGCAGGCAGGCAAGCCACTGGTGATTGGCACAACAGGCTGGGATATGCAGCGTGAGGCAATCGCGCAGCAGGTGCATGCTGCGCGTGGGAGCGTGCTGTACGCGCCGAACTTCTCTATTGCCGTGCAACTGTTCTTGCAGCACGCTGTAAATCTCGCAGCACAGCTCCTCGCCTTAGAAGGCTGGGATATGGCGATTGAGGAGATTCACCATCGGGGCAAGGCAGATGCGCCCAGCGGCACGGCACGCGCCCTTGCACAACGCTTGCAACGCGCTCTGACCGCACCACGCGAAGCTGTCTACCCCGTGCCTGCCACCAGTCGCCTGCCTGACCATCAGGTCGCTGTCGGCGTGCTGCGACTGGGAAACGAGTTTGGAACCCATCGCCTGCTGTTGGATGGTCCTTACGATTGGATCGAGATCACCCACCGCGCCAAGAGCCGCGACGGGTTCGCCTACGGGGCGGTGCGCGCTGCCGAGTGGCTGCGGGGGCGCAGGGGCTTCTTCGCCTTAGAGGAGATTCTGCCTGAAATCCTTGCTCACAGGGAGGAACACTAATGCGCACGATACCGTTTCGAGGGCTGGGTGTGGCGATGGTCACGCCCTTCACGCGCGAGGGGGCTGTGGATGAGCCTCGTTTGCGCGCGTTAGTAGATTGGATGATTGAGTCGGGTGTGGACGCCTTGCTGCCCGTCGGCTCCACAGGCGAGGGCGCAACACTGACCCACGAGGAGCATCGTCGCGTGATGGACATCGTGCTGGAGCAAGCGAACGGGCGTGTGCCCGTGTGTCCCGGCGCAGGCAGCAACGCTACTCACGAGGCAGTCGAGTTGGCGCAACACGCCAAACGCGCAGGCGCAACCGCTGTGCTGTCTGTAACGCCCTACTACAACAAGCCGGAACCCGAAGGCTTGCTGCTCCACTACGCCACTATCGCGGAGCGAGCCGATATTCCCATCATCCTGTATAATGTGCCGTCGCGTACAGGGCGCAACTACCCACCCGAAGTGATTTTGCAGATTGCGCGTGAAGTGCCGCACCTTGTAGGTGTCAAGGAATCCAGCGGCAACATCACGCAGGCGCTGGAGATTTTGGGCAATCGTCCGTCGGGGTTTGCAGTGTACGCAGGCGACGACATCTTCGCCGTGCCCACGATTCTGATGGGAGGTGATGGGGTCATCTCCGTGATTGGCAACGAGCTGCCCGAATGGACTGCTCAGATGGTGCATGCGGCGTTGCGAGGCGACATGGAGACCGCGCGCCACTGGCACTATCGCCTGCAGCCCCTCATGCAGGCAAACTTTTGGGAGACCAACCCTGCGCCCGTCAAGTGCGTGATGGCGATGCTGGGGCGGATCGAAGAACAGCTGCGCCTGCCACTTACCCCTGTCAGCGAGCGCACACGCGAACGCCTCCGCCAACTGCTCGTCGAGATGGGAATCTTGGGCTAACGAATGGTCGGGGCGGGCAGATTCGAACTGCCGACCTCTCCCACCCGAAAGGAGCGCTCTGCCATGCTGAGCTACGCCCCGACTCTGCGTCCTTGATTGTACCCTATTCGGCTCCGAAGCGTCAAGGGGGCGCGAGGGTGTTTGAAAAATCGAGTCTTGGTTGACGGTTGAAGCTGTTCCTCCGTAGGCGAAGCCCACCTATGCGGGCTATAGCCGACGCAGGTCGGCTTGGTCTGCACAGGAACGGCTTGAGCCGTCTGTGCAGCGTCGGCGTCTCGCCACGTAAGAGGTAAAAAAACTTTACACTCGGGTTTATAACGGGGCGGTTAAACCTCCCCCGTTCGTGGCTTGAGCGTCTCGCCGCCGTTGTAAACGATTGCACTCGCCCCGTGCGTTCTCTAACTACGTAGACACTAGTCTACTCGCTCAAAAGCAATCCAGCGTGTGCAGAGCGCAGCAAGTTGAGAAAGCCCCATACCGCTCCCTCTTCGTAGCCAAGCCGTTGCGCCCTCTGGGCTGGAGCCAAGCCTTGTTCTCTGAGCCTTGCAACCTGCAGATTGTCGCGCATCAACACACGCCCTGCTGCGTGCCGTGCTGCGCCTGCTGCGCCTCACCGCCCTCTGGCTCGCTGTAGACGCCACGACTCTGCGCCAACACTACACGGGGTTGGGCATCAGCATCGTGTGCCATCAGACGGCAATCCCTGTGACGTGGCGGGTACTGCCTGCGACGCAACGCGGGGCGGGGCGTCCCGAGTGGGAAGCGTTGCTCGCGGTCGTGCGGCGGGGCATGCCGCGCGGGTTGCCTGTGTACGGGCTTGCCAATCGGGGGCTGTGGGCAGCGTGGCTGTTTACGCTCATCCGATGGTACGGCTGGCATCCGCTGCTGCGGGTCAACCCACGGGGTCAGTTTCGGGCGTGTTGGCAGCGACAAGCGCAGCCGTTGACGGGCTTTTGCGCTGCTCAGGGCACGCAGAGGGCGGTGGAAGGGCGCGCGTTTCGGTACGGAGTGCGGTGGACTGTGGTGGTGTTCTGGGGGGCGTGTGCCCAAGAGCCGTGGCACTTGTTGACAGACTTGCCCGCGTCGGCGGTGTGGGGGGCGTGGTACGGGTTGCGGGGTTGGATGGAACAAGGGTTTGGGCGTTTCAAGCGTGGGGGTTGGGGCTGGCATCGGGCGCGGGGGGTGGCGCGTGGGTGGGTGTTTGGGAGTGGGTTGGTGTGCGTTGGGGCGGTGGGTGGTGGTGTTAGGGTTTGGGGTGGGGGGGTTGGGTGCGGTGTGGTGGGATGGGGTGCGTTGGCGTGTGGGGTGTATTGGTTGGTGTTGTGGGATGTGGTTGTTGGGGGCGATTTTGGGGTTGGGCGAAGGAGGTGAATTCAAGTGATGTACCCTTGTTAGGGGTAGAACCCCCTGTTGTTTTGTAGGGAGGCTCGGGGTGTGTGGAGCGACGAGCTTTCTGGCACCCCGAGCGAAGCGAGGGGTCTGAGATTCCTCGCTGCACTCGGAACGACAACGGGTTGTTTGGCGGCGTGGACGCCGTGGGGTGCATGGGCGAGACACCCATGCCACGAGGAGAAGTATTAGCGAGACGCCGAAGCCACGGTACGAAAGCTTCCCTGTTGCCGGGTGGGGAGACAGCCCCATATGCCTGCCTTACAGGGCGAGGTTTCACGGAAACGCTCTACGCTCCTGCACAACCACCTTGCCCGCTGCAGGAGGGGCTGTGCGATAGATGTAGTACTCGCGTGTCGCCTCGCCCACTGTAAAAACGTCGGGCGCGGCGTAGAGGGGTACGCCCGCTTCCTGCTGAAGGCGTGTGAGCAACTCGCGCAGCGAGATCATCGGCTCGGTGAGCGTGAGGCGCACTTCAAGGCGCGAGTCCGCGCGAAGGTCTACCGCCAGCGCCGCGGCGGTCAGTAAGAGCAAGGCAATACATCCCATTAGCGTGCACATCGGGTTTATACCTCATTCCGTATGACGGTTGAGTGGAGAGCGCGTTTTTGAGTGTTCGGGGGCGTGGGGTACTTTCGGTGCTGGAGGTGTCAGCGGTCTCTGAGCCAGTGCAACCACAGCCTCTTACGACCTCCAACGGAAAGCCTCTGATCATCGATCAAAGACCTTTGTTTGCTGAACCAAGGCCTTTGTTTGCTAAACCAAGACCTTGGTTTAACATTAAAATGCCTTGGTTTAATATTCCAAGGTCTTGGATTGACAAACAAAGACCTCTGATCAGCAATCCGAGGTATCCTATCGCTGAGGAGGACACGATGCAGTGGGAATACATTCCGTACAACGATGAGCAAGCCGTCGCGTGGATGACGCAGTTTCTGCAGGTTGCCAACGGTGTAGCAGCGCAGTTCGGCGTTGACCCCGACGAGCTGACGCCCTTAGCCAACGCCCAAGCCGACTACGCCAAAACCATCCAAGACGCCCACGACGCCCTGCACGCCTACCGCGCCGCCATTCGCGCCAAGCAGGACGCCCGCCGACGCGCCGTCGCCCTCTTTCGGCAGATGGCACAGCGCATGAACCACCACCCTGCGATGACCAACGAACTGCGCGTGCAACTGGGACTGCGCCCGCGCCAACACGGCAGGCGTCGCAAAGGCGTGGGGCTGGAAGTGCCTGGCATACGGCTGGAGGTGGACGCCGGACGCGTGGTGATCCACTTCGGCACAAACCCCGAAAACGAGCAGCGCAACAGCAAGCCTGAGTGGGCACTCGGCGCGAACATTTACATCAAGGCGGAGGATGAGGCGGAGTATCGGCTGTTGGCGTTTGACACGGCGAGTCCGCACATCTGGGAGTATCGGGGTGCACCGAAGCGGTTCAGTTTTCGGGTAGCGTATCGGGGTCGTGGGGAGCGCGACGAGGGCGCGTGGAGCGACGAGGCAACGGTGAGCGTAGGCGGGTGAAAGGTATCATGAGGCTATGACGACCGTGCTGGAGCGTATCACGATAGACCCTGAGCAGTGTGGGGGGCGTCCGTGCATTCGCGGGATGCGCATTCGCGTGGTGGATGTGCTGGAGCTGCTGGCTGCAGGGTTAACGCCCGCTCAGGTGCTTGAGGAGCTGCCCGACCTGGAGCCAGAGGACATTCGCGCGTGCCTACTATATGCGGCACAGTGCGTGGAGCATACGCCTGCGAAGGTCAATTGAATGAGCGCGTGAGGGTAAAATCCCCCTCCCCCACGCGGTGGGAGAGGGGACAGGGGGTGAGGGCAACCCTCCACCACCAGACACGCACCACGACTGCCCGCCTCACCCTTCAAGCAGCCTCTTGATCGCAAATCCAGAACTCAATTTTGCCAAAATTGTCCTCTGGATTATCAATCAGAAGCTTTTGACTGGCAATCAAGAAGTCAATTTTGGCAATCAAGAGGTCAATTTTGACAGTCAAAAAGTCAATTTCGACGATCCAGAGTATCCTATCGACGAGGAGGAAGCGATGAGCGACTATGTTCCGCTGAACGATGAGGAGACCATCGCGTGGATGGCGCAGTTCTTGCAGGTTGCTGCCAGCGTAGCCGCCCAGTTTGGCGTTGACCCCAACGAACTGACGCCCTTAGCCAACGCCCAAGCCGACTACGCACGAGCCATCCAAGACGCCCACGACGCCCTGCACGCCTACCGCGCCGCCATTCGCGCCAAGCAGGACGCCCGCCGACGCGCCGTCGCCCTCTTTCGGCAGATGGCGCAACGGATGAACCACCACCCCGCGATGACCAACGAACTGCGCGTGCAACTGGGGCTGCGCCCGCGCCAACACGGCAGGCGTCGCAAAGGCGTGGGGTTGGAGGTGCCCAGCATACGGCTGGAGGTGGACGCAGGGCGCGTGGTGATCCACTTTGGCACAGACCCCGACAACGAGCAGCGCAACAGCAAGCCTGAGTGGGCACTTGGGGCGAACATTTACATCAAGGCGGAGGATGAGGCGGAGTATCGGCTGTTGGCGTTTGACACGGCGAGTCCGCACATCTGGGAGTATCGGGGTGCGCCGAAGCGGTTTAGTTTTCGGGTGGCGTATCGGGGGCGTGGGGAGCGCGACGAGGGCGCATGGAGCGATGAGGCAACGGTGAGTGTGGGCGGGTAAAATCCCCCTGATGCCCACGCAAACGC
>JANXCK010000239.1 GCA_025060055.1 Fimbriimonadales bacterium
TCGCTTATTGGTTCTCTGATAAAATTGTCCTCGCTATGTATGGTGCAAGACAGGTAACCGAAGCTGAGGCACCGAGGTTATATTCAATGGTTCGTCGTCTTGCGACTAAAGCAGGCTTATAAAACTCCAGCACGCGCTCCACGATTTGCTCCAGCGGCTCGTCCTCGCGCTCCATCATCCACTCCATCAGCGAGAGCCGATAGAGGCGAATCGCGTGGTGCGCTAACTCCTCCGCTGAGACATCGGTGCGGAACTCGCCCGTGCGTTGCCCCGCCTCGAACCCCGCGCGGGCATGCTGCGTCGCTTCTTTGGTAATCTCCAGCATCTGCTCGCGCAGCACGGGGCTGTGGCAGCAGGCGACCATCATGGAGCGCGTTATCTGAATTGAGCGGGCGTCGCGCCGCGCGATAAACAGCATCACCTGTCGCAACACCTCCCACTGGCTCGGCGCGTTTTCAGGCTGCAGCGCGTCCAGAAACTCGTACACCTCGTCCGTCATATCGCGGATGTAGGCGTGCAGGAGGTGTTCTTTGGTAGGGAAGTAGGTGAAGAAAGTGCCCTTCGCGACATCGGCAAGCTCGGTGATTTCCTCGACGGTGACCTGCTCGAAGGGCTTTTCGTGCATCAACGCGAGCGCCGCCTCGATGAGCCGCTGGCGGGTCTCCTCCCGACGGCGCTCGCGTCGATTCGCGTACTGCCGCGTCTGCGTATTCATAGTGCGTTCCTTCATAGAGCATGCCAATAGCCCGTTCTAACCAGCGGTCAGAGATGACCGCTGGTCAAGATTATACCATGGGTCAGAGCGGAATGTCAAGAGGATCAGAGGGTGTTTGAGAAATGCTTGCATGCAACACGGCTGAGGTCGTTGCTGTGTAGCCCGCGCAGGCGGGTTTCGTTTGCATAAGAACGGCTTCAGCTGTCAACATCGGCTACAAAATCTTCCCCTGTTATTGGCTTTGGCTCGCCTTCAAGCTTATACTAATCGGGGTTTCAAGTAGCGCAGTCGTCGGCGAGGACGCCGACGCTACGGGGAGCGCGTGCGTAGCGTCCGCGTCTCGCTGACGAACTGGGTCGCTTGGGACGCCGATTGGTATTAAACGGAGCAACCCTGAGGGGGTATAATCCCTGTGCATGGCGACGAAGGTTTACCTGAGCCTCGGCTCGAATTTGGGCGATCGGCTGGCAAACTTGCGGGAGGGTCTACGCCGCCTTTCCTTGCACGGAGTGGTTCCTCTGCAGATTTCACGAGTGTACGAGACCGCACCTGTGGGAGAAACTCCCGACCCGCGTCCGTATCTGAATGTAGGCATATGGGCAGTGACCGAGCTGTCTCCCGATGCGCTGCTGAACACCGTGAAGACCGTCGAGGCGGAGCTGGGGCGCGTTCACAACGAAGGGCGCTGGATGCCTCGAACCCTCGACATCGATATCATCCTATATGACAACCTGACGATGGACACGCCGACACTGACGATTCCGCATCCGCGCATGCGCGAGCGCGCTTTTGTTCTCATCCCGTTGGCGGAGCTGACACCCCATCTCGTGTTGCCCGACGGAACGCCCGTGCAGGAACTTCTGCGCAACCCGCAAACCCAAGCACAGGAGGTACGAATCTACCATGCCGACCTATCGGTACCAAGCGATTGACTCGACAGGTCGGAGCGTTGCGGGTGAGATTACCGCATCCGATGTGCGGAATGCGCAGCAGCTGCTTCGTCAACGGGGCTTGATTGCCACGCACTTGAGCACGGTCAATCCTTCCACTTCTGGAACGCCTCGCCCACCCCTCGGACAAGATATTCGAGCCACTGGAGGCGCGCGTCCTCAGCCCGCGCCGCGCTCACGCGCGTCTGCCCGAACAACAGGCACTTGGGAGCGCACGCGCGTCTCGCCCCATCAGATGGTGGTATGGCTGATTCAGTTGCGCTCGATGCTCAAAGCGGGGATGACGCCTGCAAATGCATTCGAGAGCCTAAGCGGACGCATACCACATCGCGGGCTTCAGCACGCCAGTCGTGAAATCGCGCGTAGCGCCGCGCAGGGTATCCCGATTTCCGAGTCGATGCAACGATTTCCTGAGCTGTTTCCGAGTTTTGTTGTGGGCGCGTTTCGCGCGGCGGAGTACGGAGGTTACCTACCTGAGATGCTGGAACGCCTGATTGTCTACTTTGAGCAGTGGCGGATAGTGCGCCGCTGGTCGGTTCTAACGCAAGGCTGCTTGTGGCACGCAGTGCTGCTGCTACCGCTGATTGCGCCGTTCGGGGTTGGACTGTTGTGGGGGCTGCAGCGATTTGAAGGCGGTGGTACAGCGGACGCGCTGCGTGCGATTGCAGGTGGCGTGGGGCAGGCGTTCTTGCGCTACGGCTTACCGATGGCGTTGGCTTTCGTTGCGCTGCTGCTACTGGGCTACTTGCTATTAGGCAACGAGCGCATTCGGGCACGCCTGCGCCTGAGCGGCTCAGGGTTTTTGTCATACGCGGACTGGATTCGCGCCCAGTCGCTGGAACAGTATCTGTTCCATCTGAGCCGCCTCACGCAGGCGGGCGTTGCACCTGCAACGGCACACGCACTTGCCGCAAGCGCAGTTCCCAACCGCGTGCTGGCGGAATCCTTGCTGGCAGTCGATCTGGGACGCGCGGAAGGCGCAAAACACCTCGACCTTGCGCTGGAGCGGTCAGGGCTGTTCCCGATAGAGGAGGTTATGTTGGCACGCACAGGCGTGCAGACAGGCGAGTTGCCTGCTACGCTCCAGACCCTCGCCGCGTGGTACAAAGAACGCGCCGATACCAACCTGCGGCAGCTCCCACGCGCGTTTGCACGACTGGTGTTTTTTATCAGCCTCGTCGCAGTGGGAATTGCCGCGATTAGTCTGGCTTGGGGCTATTACAGGAATGTCTTCCACGCTGTGGAGCGATTTATGGGCGTTGGAGAGTGATAAGCCCTTCGAATAGGTGCGACGGCATTCTTGCCATCGCACCTTACGGAGTCTGCGTGTTTGGAGATGATCTAATACCCATCGGGGGTTCAAGCGATACAGTGTTCTGAACGGCTGAAGCCGTTCCTGCGCAGGCCAAGCCGACCTCCGTCGGTTGTAACCCGCGTAGGCGGGCTTTGTTTGCACAGGAACGGCTTGAGCCGTGTTTTACCTGACACCCCAATCGGTATAACAAGTGACTCACAGGTGAAATTATCTTTTTTTTCAGGGCGCGCACGGGGGCGCGCCCCTACTCAGACTCGGTAGGGGCAGCCCCCTGTGGCTGCCCTGTAAAAGGAGACGATTTTATATTGGAAGCACTCAAGTCCCTCAAAGGTCAAAGGCTCCCTTTTTGACCCTCACCCCCAACCCCTCTCCCACGAGGAGAGGGGAGCCGAGTTCCCCCTCGCCCTCTGGGAGAGGGGGTCAGGGGGTGAGGGTGGGAGAACGAGACGATTTAATCGTTGAGGCACTTATTACCCCGCCAGCGACGGCTCGCCCACCACCACGGTTGCGAACCGTTCTGGCTGCAAATAGCGCGCCGCTGCTTGTTGCACCGCATCCGCCGTTAGCGACTCCAGCATCTCAGGATACCGACGCCAGTAGTCCATCGGCAGCCCGTACAGCACCACCTGCTTATACAAATCCGCCAGCGAGCCGAGCGTGAGGCGACCAATCATATGGCGTCCGATGAGGTAGTTGCGTGTGGCGTCCAGCTCGTCGGCGGGGATTGGCTCGTGTATCAGGCGTTCCACCTCGGCGCAAATTTGGCGGACGGCGTCGTGCGTATTCTCGGTGGCGGTTTGCGCCTCGGCAGTAAACGCGCTGACGCGCAGATAGTAATCCAAGTGTGCGCCGACGCTGTAGGCGTAGCCGTACTGCTCGCGCACGGTCAGGAACAGGCGGGAACTCGCGCCTGCGCCCAAGATGCTCACTGCCATCTGCAGCGCGAGGCTGTCGGGCGCAGTGCGCGGCGGGCACAGTGCGCCCAGCATAATCTGGCTCTGCACCGAGTGCGGACGCTCCACCAGTCGCCAGCCCGTCTCGGCGTTCTGCATCGGCGGCGCGGGAAGCGGCTCCTGCTCCGCCGTGCCGTGCCAGTCGCCCAGTGCGTCCTGCAGCAACTTGAGTGCAGCGTTCGGCTCGAAGTCGCCCACCAGCAGCAGCGTGGCGTCCTGCGGGCGATAGCGTTCGGCGTGGAACGCCTGCAGATGCTCTTGCTGCCAGCGTTGCAGGACGTCCTCGTCGGGCGCGAGCCGACGATACGGATGCTCGCCAAACAGCGCGATTCGGAACCGCTCCTCCGCCAGAAACGCGGGCTGCGAGCGTTGCAGGCGCAGTCGTTGCAAAGTGTTGGCGCGGTCAATCTCCAGCTCGTCGGGCGGGAAGGTGGGATTTAGCAGCACATCGGCAATCAGGCGCGTCATCGGCTCCAGATAGGGCGCGAGGCAGCGTGCGCTCAGGGTTGCCGTCTCGGTGTTCGCGCTGACGCTGATGTAGCCCCCGCAGCGGTCGGCTTCATCGGCGATTTCGAAGCTGCTGCGCGTGGGCGTGCCGCCGATTAGCAGTCGCGCCGTCGCGCCCGACAGCCCTATCCACTCAGGGGCGTCGTACGCGCGCCCTGCGTAGGGCAGAACCAGCCGAAACTCCACCACAGGCGCGCGGGTGTCGGGCAGCATCAGCAGGCGCAAGCCGTTGGGCAACAGCGTCGCGTCGGGCAGGGGCAACTCCGACGGGCGCATCGGCACATCGGGCGGCGGCACAGAGCGCGTTATCATAGGCGAGAGTATACCTACTCAAACAGTTCGCCCACGCGCACTTCGAAGTTGGGCAGCAGCTCGCCCCCCGTCAGCACATCGTTTTCGTGCAGCACCTCCACCTCCAGCGGCGCAGTGTAGCGATACGCCTGCTTGCGCTCTGGAAACAGCAACCACACCTGCTGCGCCCCCGACTCAAAGTACTCCAACACCTTCTGATACAGGTCGTTCAGGTTCTCTGAGGGGGAAACAATCTCCACTGCCAGGTCTGGTGCGCCGTCGATAAGATCCACAGGTGGCTCGCCCTGTGGCAGGCGAGTTTTTTGCATCAGCGCGAAGTCGGGGCTGCGAATGTTGCCCCCCGCTATCCGAAACCCCGTGCTGGAGTCGAAGCCCTCAAGAGATTCGGGCGCACTGTTGCCGATTCTACGCGCCAATCTATAGCCGATTCTGCCGTGTCTTCCACCTGTGGGCACGGTTTGTAGCCTCCCGTTGACCAGTTCATACTTGCGCCCGTCATCAGGCAGCTGCAGCAGGTCGTGTTCGGTGTAGCGGCGTTTGCGTTTGGGCTGCTCGCGTACCGTCGCCATCAGTCTCACCTGTGGGGAAGTGTACCATGCATGCTTCAAGCGTTGCACGGGCGAGACGCCCGTGCCACAAAGGGGGGGCACGGACAAGACTGTCCGTGCTACCTTGACACGGGCGGGACGCCCGTGCTACGCGCATAGGTGGCACGGACAAGACTGTCCGTGCTACGCGCATAGGGGGCACGGACAAGACTGTCCGTGCTATGATGTGCCTGCGTGAATGTGCATCACGGTTCGGTTGCGCGGGGTGTACAGATACTGCTGCACAGCGCGTTGCACATCAGCGGGGGTGATGGCGAGCAGGCGTTCCAGCGCGCGGTTTAGCCCGTCGGGGTCGCCCTCAAAAGCGGCGAAGTACGCCAGCCCCAACGCGCGCCCCAGCGGGCTTTGCATGCCGTAGTACAAGTTGTCGCTCCAGCGTTGCGCCAGCAGCATTGTGCGCACGCGCTCCAGCTCGCGCTCCGAGACGCCCGCGTCGGCAAGTTTCTGGATCTCCTCGTACAGCACGGCTTCCACTTGCGCGGGTTCCACATGCGGATGGTGCAAGATGAACAGTCGGAACAGGCTGGGCGCGGGACGCGCCTCCACCCCACCCGATACGCTGACCGCGATTTGCTCCTGTTTCACCAGTCGCTGGTAGAGTCGCGAGGCGCGCCCGTCCACCAGCAGGTCGCCCGCGATTTGCAGCGCATCGTTTTCCAGCGTACCGCGTGGGGGGATTTTCCAGCATACGGCGACGGCGGGCACTTGCGCCAGCGGGTCATGAAATACCTCGCGCCGCTCGTCGCGGTCAGGCTCCGACACATCCACTGCGGGCGGGGCGGGCTGCGACGGGATGTCAGCGAAATACTGCTCGATCCAATCGCGTGCTGTCGCCGCGTCGTAGTCGCCTGTCACCACCAAAATCGCGTTGTTGGGCGCGTAGTAGGTGCGGAAGAACGCCTGCACATCCGCCAGCGTCGCGTTGTCCAGATCCTCCATCGAGCCGATAACCGAGTGCTGATTGGCGAAGTTGTCGTAGGCGATTTCGCGCAGGCGTTCCATCGCGCGGGCGTAGGGCTGATTGTCCACGCTGAGCCGTCGCTCCTCTTTCACGACGGCGCGCTGGTTGTCTAAGTTTTCCTGCGACACCTGCAGCGAGCGCATCCGATCCGATTCGAGCCACAAGCCCAGTGGCAGCTTGGATGCGGGCAGCAGCTCAAAGTAAACCGTCATGTCGTACGAGGTGAAACCGTTCAGCACGCCCCCGTTCGATTCCACATACTTGAAGTGCATTTCGCGTGGCACATTTTCGGAGCCTTGAAACATCATATGCTCGAACAGATGGGCGAAGCCTGTTTTGCCGCGCGGCTCGTTGACTGAGCCGACCTTGTACAGCACCAGCACTGCCACCGTGGGCGCGACTGTGTGGGACGACAAGATGACTTGCAAGCCGTTCGGCAGGGTGTAGGTTTCGTACTCGATGCGCGTGGGCGTATGCATAATGAAAGTATACCTTGTGGGAGAGGGGCTTGGTTTCTCTCAGGGAATGTTCGCGTTGTCGAAGCCCCGCCTTTCGGCGGGGCTTACGAGTTGACTAATTGCCTGTGCAGTTGCCGTCGCGTTGGGCTTGACTGGGGCGGTTCGGGCAGTTGCGACACGGTGTGCCGTTAGCACGGCGCGACGCCACACCCCACAGGCTCAGATCGTTCAGGTACGGACCCTGTTCGCCGACACGGTAGAGGCGGACTGTGCGACCGTCCCAAGCGGTGGTTGTGCTACCCGCGCCTTCCAGCAAGCGTCCTTTCACCGTGCGGGCGTGTCCGTCCACGAAGTTCGCCCCCGCAAGGCTGTTATGACGCGCTTGCAAAAACGAGTTGAACTGGGGCGGTCCACCTAAGGTGCCGTCGTACAGCATCGAGGTCTCCACGGGATACTCTATCTGCGCTAAGGTCATCGGGGGGTTCGCTTGATTGCGCAGCGGAGGCATAAAGCCGTCCTCGAACACGCACCAGTTGAAAATGTAGCCAACATACCGAAAGTTGGGCAACGGACATACCGACGCTCCCGCAGACTGAAAGCTACCTACGAGGTCAAGCCCTTGGCGATCGGAAGGGCAGATGACGACATCCGTGTTCTTGATGTAGGGGGAGATGGCATGGTAGAGGGTGAAGACACAGGGCTGGTTATTGTTGTTCACGCTGGCGTACATGCTGAACGGGAACTTCTCCTCGTAGTCTTGTACATACTGCAGCACGCCGAGCGCAATCTGCTTCATGTTGTTGGTGCACTGGGTCTGGCGCGCTTTCTCGCGCGCTTGCGCAAACACAGGGAACAGTATCGCCGCCAGAATTGCGATTATGGCGATCACCACCAGCAACTCAATCAGTGTGAAGCCTTCTCGTCTCATAGTGATTCGAACGATTCTAAGCGTGCGCCGCGATTCCTGCTGTAAATTCTGCAAGGAAATGAGGATATTTCGTCAGTCGCGCGAGTAACCAGTTTCAGAGACTTCCAACCTCAGCGGGTGAACAGTAATCCTTCGTCGGGTCTCGCCCTCAGGGAAGAGGCGTACCGTGTATCCCCACTGCGTAGGCAACGGCACGCCGAGCAGTCTCAGCCGTTCTGCCCACTCTATGGCAGTGATCCCCATGCGCTCGAAAAGCTCATCCAGCCCCAGCGTGCGGATTTGTTCGGGCGTCTCGATTCGGTACAGGTCGATGTGGAAAAAGGGCAACCCTTGCAGATGGGGCGGCTGCTGGATAGTGTACTCGTGGATGAGTGTGAAAGTTGGGCTGCGAATCGGTTCGGTGATACCCAGTCCGCGTGCCAGTCCGCGTATGAAAGTCGTCTTGCCCGCTCCCAAGTCGCCTTCGAGCAGAATTGCCGTGTCCGCCTGCAAGTTTTGCGCCCACTGCGCCGCGAACGCTTCGGTAGCGGCAGGGCTGTCGGACAGGAACTCAGTCGAGGTCATCGTCGTAGCGCTCGAAGCGAATCAGCAGCGACTGTGGGTCGACAGGCAAATTATGCTCGTGAATCAGTTGCAGGATGCGCATGTTGGTCTGCGCCACCACCTCTGCCATTTCGCGGTTCATCTGCTCGATGCGTTCCAGTAGGCGCAGAATGATGTCTACGCCCGCGAGGTTCACGCCCAGTTGCTGTGTCAATCGCTGGATGCGGCGCAGGCGGGCGATGTCGGCTTCCGAGTAGAGCCGTTTGCTATTACCCACGCGGTAGGGCTGGATTAGCCCCAGTCGCTCATAGAGCCGAATGGTTTGAGGGTGTAGCCCGCACATGCGCGCCACGACGCTGATGAGGTACACCGGCTCGTTCGATGGGCGATTGCCATCCTGCCTCATACTTTCACCTCCTGCGAGTGGCGTAGGCGTTGCAGCTGTTCCAGCAGCTCGCGCTCGCGCGGCGAAAGGTGTCGGGGCACGGTGATTCGGGCGCGGGCATACAAATCGCCGATTTTGCCTTTGCCCAGCGGTAGCCCTTTGCCTGCCAGTCTGAAACGGGTGCCGCTTTGCGTGCCTGCAGGCACTTTCATCTTCACGGTTCCGTGCGGCGTGGGCACTTCCACCTCGCCGCCGAGAATCGCCGTGAGGTAGTCGATGTCCAGTTCGATATAGAGGTCGTCGTCTTTGCGCTCGAAGCGCGGGTCGGGCTTGATTTTGAGGCGCAGGTACAGGTCGCCGCGCTTGCCGTTTGCGCCGAGTGCGCCCTCGCCCGCAAGGCGCAAGCGTTGCCCTTCCGCCACGCCTGCGGGGATGTTCACTGTGAGCGTGCGCGTGCGCACCACCGTGCCCTGTCCACGACAGGCAGGGCATGGCGCGCCCACGATGCCCGTGCCGTCGCACTCGTCGCAGTGCATCTCCAGCCCGAACATACCGAACCGTCGACGCCCTGTGCCGCCGCAGGCGCGACAGGTCTGGCGACGGTTCGGCGCAATGCCCATCCCGCCGCAGCTCTCACACGGCTCCTCTGTGCTAAGCTGAATCGTGCGTGTTGCGCCGTGAATTGCGTCTTGCAGGCTGATTTCGAGGGTCTGCTCGATGTCGCGCGGGGCGCGCTGCATCCGCAAGCCGCTCTCGAAGCCCCCGCCGCGCAGTAGGTTCTCGATGAACTCCTGGAAGTTGCCGAAACCGAATGGCGATTCGAACCCGTCGGGCTGGAAGCCCTCGCCGTACTGCTCGCGCATGCGCTGGTAGGCTTGCCACTGCTCGCCGTAGCGGTCATATGCCGCGCGCTTTTCAGGGTCGGACAGCACTTGGTAGGCTTCGTTGATTTCCTTGAACTTCTCTTCGGCGGTTTTGTCGCCAGGGTTCACATCGGGGTGATACTTGCGCGCGAGCTTGCGGTACGCCGCCTTGATTTCCTTCTCGGTGGCGTTCCGCGATACACCCAGAATCTGGTAGTAGTCTTTGAAGTCGCGCATCGTGTATCACTCCGCCTCATTTGTGGCTTGGACAGTCTTGTCCAAGCATACAACAGCGCGTAGCGTCGGCGTCTTGCCGACGATTGCACGGACGCGACTGTCCGTGCTACGGATGCACGGGCTGGAAGCCCGTGCCACGCGTAGCCCGCACGGACAAGACTGTCCGTGCCACGCGCAGTTCGCACGGACAAGACTGTCCGTGCTACGATTATTTCTCTTCGCGATACTCGGCGTCGATCACATCGTCGCCGCTGGCACTGCTGGTGGCGCCTGCCGTCGCGCCCGTGTCGCTGGTGTAGCCCGCCGTGCGCTGCCGATAGAGCTGCTCGGTGATGCGGTAGGTCAGGCTCTCCAGCTCGCTCATCAGGCTGATGGCGCGTTCGGCGTTCTGTTGCTGGATGGCTTCGCGGATGTCTCGAATCAGGCTCTCGGCGCGCTCGCGATCGCTCGCGCTGATTTGCTCGCCCTGCTCTTTGAGTAGCCGTTCGGTCTCGATAGCGAGTCGCTCGGCGCGGTTGAGCTGCTCGGCTTGCTCGCGCAGTTTGCGGTCGCGCTCGGCGTTCGCCTCCGCCTCCTTGACCATGCGCTCCACCTCCTCGCGCGTGAGGTTCGTGGAGCCTGTGATGCGGATGCTCTGCGCGCGCCCGGTGCCTAAATCCTTCGCTGACACCTGCAGAATGCCGTTCGCGTCAATGTCGAAGGTCACCTCAATCTGGGGCACGCCAGCGGGCGCAGGCGGAATGCCATCTAAGTGGAACACGCCGAGTAGCTTATTGTCGCGCGCCATCGGGCGCTCACCCTGATAGACGCGCACCTCCACGCTGGTCTGCCCGTCGGCAGCGGTGGTGAAAATCTCGCTCTTGCGCGTCGGGATCGTGGTGTTGCGCGGAATCAGCACGGTAAAGATACCGCCTTTGGTCTCGATCCCAAGCGAGAGCGGGGTGACATCGAGCAGCACGATGTCTTTCACCTCGCCTGCCAGCACGCCTGCCTGAATTGCTGCGCCAATCGCCACTACCTCGTCGGGGTTCACGCCCTTGTGCGGTTCCTTGCCTGTAATCTGGCGCACCATCTCCTGCACTTTCGGGATGCGCGTGGAGCCGCCCACCAGCACCACCTCGTCCACATCGCTCGGCTTCAACCCCGCGTCCTCCAGCGCACGGAAGATAGGCCCCTTGAGCCGCTCGAACAGATCGGCGCAGAGGTCTTCGAACTTCGCGCGGGTGAGCGTCATATCGAGGTGCTTGGGTCCGCTGGCGTCTGCCGTGATGAACGGCAGGTTGATGGTGGTGGTAGTCACGCTGGACAGTTCGATCTTGGCGCGTTCGGCGGCTTCCTTCAGGCGTTGCAGCGCCTGCCGATCGTGGCGTAGGTCGATGCCATGCTCTTTCTTGAACTCGTCGGCGAGGTAGTCCACAATCCGCTGGTCAAAATCGTCGCCGCCGAGGTGCGTGTCGCCCGATGTGGACTTCACTTCGAACACGCCGTCGCCCACTTCCAGAATCGACACATCAAAAGTGCCGCCGCCGAGGTCGAACACCAGAATTGTTTCGTTGGTCTTCTTGTCCAGCCCGTAAGCGAGCGCGGCGGCAGTCGGTTCGTTGATGATGCGCAGCACTTTCAGCCCCGCGATTTCGCCTGCATTCTTAGTGGCGGTGCGCTGCGCGTCGTTGAAGTAAGCGGGCACGGTAATCACGGCAGCGTCCACTTTCTCGCCCAAGTAGGCTTCGGCGTCGGCTTTGAGCTTTTGCAGCACTATTGCCGAAATCTCTTCGGGGCGCAGCGTCCTATCGAGCGCGGGGACATACACGGCGGCGTCGCCCTTGCTGTCGGCGACCACCTTATAGGGCACACGCTTGCGCTCTTCCTCGACTTCGTCATAGCGTCGCCCGATGAAGCGCTTGATGGAAAAGAGGGTGTTCTCAGGGTTCACGATTGCCTGTCGCTTGGCGGGCGCGCCCACCAGCCGCTCGCCCGTTTTCGTGAAGCCCACGACCGACGGGCACAAACGACCGCCCTCCGCCGTCGGAATCACGACGGGCTCGCCGCCCTCCAGTACGGCAATCACCGAGTTCGTCGTCCCTAAATCGATACCCACTACCTTGCCCATGGCTCTGTCCTCCGTAAGGTAATTATTTGGCTACCACGCCCTGCTTCCACAGGAATTGATACTTCCTGCGCGAAGGGGAAGTTCCCGTTTGTTGAGCAGATAGATTGTACCTGACTTGAGCAAGGTATTGTCAAGATGTTGGTGTGGGTGTTCGAAAAATGCCTGTAGACAGGGCGGCTCAAGCCGTTCCTGTTATACCAATTAGGATTTCAAGCGTCGTTATACCCTCACCCCCTTGTCCCCCTCTCCCACCGCGTGGGCGAGGGGGAATTCGGCTCCCCTCTCCCGCAACGCGGGAGAGGGGCTGGGGGTGAGAGAACAACGGCATTTGAAACCCCGCTTGGTATTACTTGCGAGTGCTCCCTGCGCCGTTGCGTAGCCTCGATCGCGCCTCTTGGAGCAGAGCCGTGACTGTGCGGTCGTTGTAGCCGCTGCGCTGGAGCTCCAAAAGCACCTGCTCAGCCTCTGCGGGGCGTCCCTGCAAGAGGCGTAATCGTGCCAGCGCAATCCCATAAGCGATTCGATCGGGGTCGCGTTGGGCAGCGGCACGCAGGTGTGCCTCGGCTAATGCCAGGTTGCGCTCGTTCATCCAGTGGTGCGCGGCAGCAACCCATTTGCTGGCGCTTCGCAGTTGCTGCAGTCCCTCCGCAGCGACGGAGCCACTCGGATTGGGCAACAGCGCGTAGGCTTTGCGGAACTCGGCTTCCGCAAGGTCGAGCCGTGCGCGACGCGCGTAAATCAATCCCAGCGCCTGATGCCCCATAAACTGGGGTGGCTTACCCAGCACGCGCTGTTTGATGATTCGTTCCGCTGCCTCGTGCTCGCCGCGCTCGGAAAGCATCGCAGCAAAGTTGTTCCATGCCGTGACATTCTCAGGTTCTACCTCAGTCGCCTGCCGAAATGCGACGATAGCAGCATCTGGGTCGCCTAAACGCAGCAGTGCAACGCCTTTGTTCACATAGCCCATCCCGCTGCGCGGCGCAACCCGAATTGCCCGCTCAGCGTATTCCAACGCCTCAGTGTACCTGCCCATCTTCGCGTACAAGTCCGACAAGTTGCTGAACCCGACGGGCGAGCTGGGCGAAGCGACCGTGAGCCACTTCCAAAGCGTCTCTGCGTCGCGCCAGTTCGGTAAGTTATACGCGCTCGTGATAATAAGCCCAACGCCCCACACCGCGATAAGCGTCCGCAACGCCCACGAAGTGCTGACGCGCCACATCGACAGCCGCGCAGACCAAAAATCCGTGCCACTTGGCGGCTTGGGCGACCTCGCCCAAGCAGGTGTGGCGTCAGCGTCTTGCCGACGACGATGCACGGACTTCCAGTCCGTGCCAGTTGGGGGCTGAGCGGTCTTGCCCAAGCGCGGCACAAGCGGAGGCTCAACACCGTGCACAAGCCCCAGCAGAAACAGCGCGAGTGGGAACGTCAGAAACCGCTCTGCCGTGAAGATGCCATATGCGAACTCCAGCGGGCGCAGGTTCAGCACGGGCAGCAGCGCAACCAGCCCCGCCGCCACAAGCCAGCCGACCTGAGGACGACGCCGAATCAGATACCCGACCCCCAACAGGGTCAGACCCGCCAACCCCAGTTGCGCCCACGCCCAGCCCTCATTCAGCGGTATAGGCAGCTCAGAATGGTGTGCAGCGGTGATACTCGGAAATGGGAACAGCACCAGTCCTGTCAAGGTGGTTAGTGTGCGTCCAATCAGCAGAAGATGCTGTAGGGGCGTGCCCGCCTCAATCTGGGCGTCGCCTATCGGTGCGGTGAGCCAGTATCCTAATGCGGCATAGCGCACGACAAGATACACCATCAGCGCGCCGCCCAGCGCGCCGTACAACGCCCGATCCTGACGCCAGAGCCGAACTACCTTTTCTCTCAACCCGCTGCCCTCTTGCTGCGCCAGCTGCCACAGCACCAGCACAAGCGGGAACACCAGCGCCATCTCCTTACAAAACAGCGCCAAGAGGAACGCGCCCGACACGCCCCAAAGGCGTGCAACACCCCGCAGACACCCCTCCAGCCACAGCGCCAGCAGCAGGAAGAGCGTCACGGTCAGGTCATACCGCGACGAGACGAACGCCACACTCTCCACTAAGGCGGGATGCACACCGTACAGGGCGCCTGCCAGCAGCCCCATCCAGTGCCCGCGCAGCAGGCGCAGCCCCAACGCCATCACGAGCGCGGTGTTCAGCAGGTGGATTTGCAGATTCGCTGCATGGAACGGCGCGGGATTATCTTTCCACAGCCAAATCTGCACGAGCAAACTGCTCAGTGCCAGCGGGCGGAAGTAGTTCGGCGAGAAGTCCAGCGGTTGACTCACTGCCTCCAGCCAACGCGCGGGTGAGCGGTAGTCGGCACGCCCGTAAATCAGCTGGTCGTCGTCCCACACGAACTTGAAGCGCACTGTCGGCGCGTAAAGCGCACCCACCATTACCAAAATCGCCAGTGCGCCGCCCCACTGCAGCGCTTGCAAGCCGTTGCGAAACACGCAGTAGTATACACGAGAGCCTTTTACTCGCCTATTTCCCGCACGGCGCGTTCGGGGGCAGTCCGCAGAACAGGCGGTCATACGCTGTGAGCAGTACTTGCTCGCTGCGCTCCCAGCTCAGACAGTCTAAGAACCGCTGCCGTCCGTATTGGCTCATGAAGCGCCGACGCTCCTCGTCGTGCAGCAGTTCCAAAATCGTGTCGCCGAACGATTCGGGGCGATCGTCAGGCGGGGAAATCAGCGACTCCTGCGCCGACCATTTGTTCTCGATGCTTTGGGTAGCGACAATCGGCAGCCCAACCGCCATAAACTCGATAATTTTGTTCATGGTGGAGCGCGCAGTATAGGTGTTGTCGGGGTCGCTGGCGACGCCCACATCCGCCGTGCTGAGGTAGCGCAGGAGCAGCTCGCGTTCGCGCACAAAGCCCGTGAAGGTAATGTAGTCTTGCAGGTTCAGCTGTTGCGCGAGCCGCTTGACTTCCTCAAGGCAGTCGCCCGAGCCAACCGCGATGAAATGCACATCGGTATACCCGCGTGTATACACAATATGGTGCGCTGCCTTGACGAAGATATCCGTCCCGTCCTGAGGTCCCATAATCCCCAGATAGCACACGAGGTACTTCTTGCCCTTTTTGATGCTGGGGTCAGGCTCGACGGGACAGAACTCGGAGGCGCGTGGCCCGCTGCGCACAATCACAATCTTTTCGGGGTCTGCCTTGCCCCGCTCGATCGCGTTTTGGCGGTACGACTCGTTCATTTCGATAATCATATCCGCCAGTTGGTACGACCAGCGTTCGAACAGCACCTGCAGGTGGTAAAACAGTCCGCGTTTTTTGAAGCGCACTTCGTACAGCTCGGGACACAGGTCACGATGCTCATACACGAACTTCTTACCGCGCGCCTTGTAGTACAGCCCGATAGACCAGAAGATGTCCAACGGGTTGCCCACATGGAACACATCGAAGCCTTGTTCGCGTTCCACGCGCTTGCTCAGGCGGAAAGTGTGCCAGAGGCAGTAGAGTGCTTCTTTGATGAAGTTGCCGACGCTGTGGGTAGGTGGTGGCATCGGGTAGCGGTACAGGTGGATGCCTTCCATCTGGCAGTATTCGGGGTCTTCGGGCGGGCGCGGCGAGATGACCGAGACGTGGTAGCCCGCGCGGCGCAGAGAGGTCGCCACCTGCCACATGCGGCGATCATGCGGCACTGGCAGGTTCTCCAGCACCAGCAGTATCTTCCTCGGTTGTGCCTCGAGCGTCTGGGTACGCTCTACTTCCGACTCTTTCAACATACCAACTCCTGCGCGATTGGTTGGGGCATGGGCGTCAGTCCCATCAGGTGGCACACCTGCTCGGCGTGCGCTCGGATCGAGTACCGCTCCGCTGTGCGACGCGCATGTTGGCTCAGGCGCTCGCGATGGTGTAAAGCGCGCTCGATCAGGTCAGCCAGCTGGTCGGGGTCGCGCTCCGTGAGCAGGTAGCCGTTCTCGTCATCGTGAACGACGGCGGGCATGCCACCGACGTTGGTCACTACAGCAGGCACGCCGCACGCCAACGCTTCCAGCAAGGCAGTCGGCAAGCCCTCCCACAGCGAGGTCATCACAAACACATCCGCCCGATGGTAGTACGGCAATATCGCCTCGCGTGGCAGCAAGCCCGTCATCACGACACTGTCCGAGACTCCGCTTCGCTCGATGGCGTGGCGCACCTCCGCCTCCACTGGGTTGAAATCGTGCGAGCCGCCCACAATCGTGAGCGTTGCGTCAGGATAGCGTGCGCGGAACCGTGCAAAGCCCGCGATTAGCAAATCCAGCCCTTTGGAGGCGTCGAGCCTGCCCACGAACAGAATCTGGGGCGCACCCGACTCGCGTTCCGCAGGCGGGGTGTACTCGTCGATCTCTATCCCCAGCGGCGTGAAGTGGATCTTAGAGGCGTGCTGGGGGAACTTGCCCACATAGTAGTCGTGGTCGGCGGGGCTGATGGTGAACACACCCTGCGCCCGCGCAATCACACGCGCCTCCATGCGCATAAACCACGCGCGAAACGCTCGCCACCGAAACAGCGGATGCGAAGTCCACCTCTCGAAGAACGCCGATTGCCCGTGCGTATTGAAGAAGAGCGGAGCATTGGCGTTGAGGAACGCCAGTCCATGTTCTGCCCGTTGAATGTAGATGGCTGCGCCCATCCGTGCAAACTCCGCTCTTTGACGCTTCAGGGCGTTCAGGAACCTGTAGTTGAGCGGGATTTTGGAGCGTCGCTGCTTCGCATCGTCCACATACAGCAGGGGCAGGAACGGACGCTCCACCTCCTTGATTTTTACCGTTGTCCACTGGCGTAAGGGCAGGCGGGGGTCGGTCGTGATGCCGACGCAGTAGAGTTCGACGGGGGCGTAGCGGGCGAAGTTTTTCGTGTACTCCAGCACGCCACCCATCGGATACTCTGCAAAGTCCCCAGCGTACGCCAAGATGAGTTTGCGCATCGTTGCTCCTATTTAGCGGGCTTACCACGCCCGCAGCCTATCAGGGTGTCGTAAAACTCGATGAGTTTCTCGCGGCTGTGTTCCCAGCTCAGGCACTCTAAGAATCGTTTACGCCCCGACTCGCCCATACGGGCGCGCTGTTCGGGGTTGTTTAGTAGGTCAATAATCGCTTGAGCGAAGGCTTTCTCATCGTTGTTGGGAACGTAGATTGCTGCGTCCTGCGCCGAAAAACGCGACTCCTTGAGGTCGAACGACACAATCGGCAAGCCGACCGCCATATACTCGATGACCTTATTCATTGTAGACACATCGTTGAGGGGGTTGAGCGGGTCGGGTGCGAGTGCAATATCGGCGGTGCTAAAGTAGCGCAGCAGCTCCGAATCAGGGATGCGTCCTGTGAACTCCACGAACTCAGTGAGCTTCAGCGCGTGCGCCAGTTTCACAAGGTCTGGATACATGTCGCCGCCGCCGATCAGCGCGAAATGGCATTCGTGATAGCCAAAGGTGTGGACGACATGGCTAATCGCTCGCAGTAAGTAGTCCACGCCGTCTTGTGCGCCCATCACGCCCAAGTAGACGCCTAAGTATCGGCGTCCGCGTTTGAGGCTGGGGTCTGGCTCCACGCGCTGGAATCGGCTGGCTAACGGACCGCTGCGCACCACGGTGATGCGGTCAGGGGGCACGCCGCCGCGTTCCATCGCCACGCGCCGATACGACTCGTTCGTGACGATAACGGCATCGGCGGTGCGATAGGTCTGCTTCTCCAGCCACAGCAGCCCCTTGTAGAAAAAGCCCCGCCGATTGAATCGCGACTCGTACAGTTCAGGACACAGGTCGTGCTGGTCAAACACGAACTTGACACCTTTGCGCTTGTAGTAGCGTCCGATAAGCCAGAAGGTGTCGGGCGGGTTGCAGGTTTGAATCACATCGAAGCCGCGCTCTTTCCACACGCGGCGGGTCAGCCGCCATGTGTGGAGCCAGCAGTAGCTGAACTCATACAGGAAGCTCAGGATGCTTTTGGTAGGCGGTGGGAGCGGGTAGCGGTACAGATGCACGCCTTCCAGCACCATGTATTCAGGTTCATCCGGCGGGCGCGGCGAGATGACCGACACCTCATAGCCCGCTTCCGTGAGCGCAAGCGACTCTTGCCACACGCGCCGATCCATCGGCACAGGCAGATTCTCGACGAGTATAAGCACTCTCCCTTTTGGCTTACCAGTACAGTCCGACATAGCGCCCCCGTAGTTCGTCCGGCGTGAGTGCGCGGGCAAGGTCAACAACGACCTGATTCTCGGAATGCTCGGCGAGAATTGCCTCACGCGCTGCGGTGCTGAGATGCCCAATCACCAGCACTTCGGCGTGCCGTACCACCGCGTGTGCGTCCTCGTGCAAAATCTCGCGGATATGCGGGATTTCGCGCTCGATGAACGCTTTGTTCGACCCGTGCAGCGCGGCGTAAGACACATTTGGGTCATGGATAAGCAGGCGGTAGCCCTTGCCGAGCAGTTGCTCAGCGAGTTCCACCAGCGGGCTTTCGCGCAGATCGTCGGTGCCAGGCTTGAATGACAGCCCAAATAGCCCAACCTTGCGCTTGCGCAGGCGCACAATCGCGCGCACTACCTCTTCGATTTGGTGGCGGTTGCTGGGCAGGATGGCTTCCAGCATCGGCAGTTGGAGGTCATTAGCGCGGGCGCGATAGGTCAGCGCACGCAAGTCCTTCGGCAGACACGAGCCACCAAAGGCGAAGCCCGGCACCAGATACTTGCACGAGATGTTCAGCTTCGTGTCGGCACAGAACACGCGCATGACCTCGTGGCTGTCAATACCTTCCGCTTTGCAGAGCATGCCCAGCTCGTTCGCGAAGGTGATTTTGAGCGCGTGGAAGGCGTTGCAAGCGTACTTGATCATCTCGGCGGTGCGGATGGACACCAAAAACAGTTGTGCTTTCACATTCTCGTAGAGCGTGGCGACCTGCTCCGCGTCCGATTCGCACAGTGCGCCCACAACGGTAAACGGCGGATCGTAGAAATCGGCAATAGCAGTGCCCTCGCGCAGAAACTCAGGGTTCACCGCAAGCCCGAAATGCTCATTCACGCGCTTGCCCGATGTCTCCTCCAAGATGGGTAGCACCACCTCTTCCGTCGTGCCAGGCAGCACCGTGCTGCGAATGACCACGATGTGATAGGTAGGCTTGGTGATAAGTGCCTCTCCAATCTGTTTTGCGACGCGCTCCAGGTGGTCGGTGCGCAGGTCGCCATTCTCCTTGCTGGGCGTACCGACACACAGTAAAGATAAGTCCGTTGCATGGATTGCCTCTACTGCGTCATCCGTGACAGTGAGTCGTCCCGCCTCAATCGCCTGCTTGAGGTAAGGTTCGAGGTCTTTTTCCACAATCGGGGCTTTGCCCTGACGAAGCAAAGCCAGCTTGTAGGGATCGATATCGACGCCGACGACAGTGTGCCCCTCGCGCGCCAGACACGCCGCAGAGACCGCTCCGACATAGCCCAGTCCGAAGACACTTACGCGCATAGCCACCGCCGTAGGCGTTATTCCATATCGCCCGGTATATTATAGCCCAAATTGCCACCTATTTTTCAGGTTGACCGACCTTAGAGACTGCTTAAGAAATGGCGCATGCCCCCAACGGCTAAAGCCGTTGCCGTGCAAACCAAGCCGACCTGCGTCGGCTTTTAGCCCGCGCAGGCGGGCTTCGTCTGCATAGGAACGGCTTCAGCCGTCTATTTCTTAGACAAGAGACTGTTCAAGAATGCGAGCGGGCTTTCGTAGCGTCGGCGTCTCGCCGACGCCCCTGCGTGGCACGGGCTTCCAGCCCGTGCAGCCGTAGCACGGACAGTCGTGTCCGTGTCTCGTCGGCGCGGACGCCGACGCCACGGCTTGGACACGACTGTCCAAGCCACGCTCGGCTTGGGCGAGACGCCCAAGCCGCGAGTCGCTTGCGTCGGCAGGATGCCGTCGTACCCACAGCGACGGCAACGCGTCGGCACTACGAAAACTTGCCTGTATCCTTTCAAACGGTCTCCGTGCCTTTCACTGCAGGAAACTCGCCCACAGTGCCGAAACCTGAAGGCGCGATGCAGTTTCCGAAGGACTTTCTCTGGGGCGCAGCGACGGCAGCGTATCAGATCGAAGGCTCGCCGCTGGCAGATGGCGCAGGTGCGTCCATCTGGCATCGGTTCAGCCACACGCCCGGCACAATCCTCAACGGCGACAACGGCGATATCGCATGCGACCACTACCGCCGCTGGCAAGAAGATATCGAGTGGATGAAGCGGTTAGGGCTGAACGCCTATCGTTTCTCAGTGGCGTGGGGACGCGTGCTGCCCACCGGGCGCGGCACGGTGAATTCGAAAGGGCTGGACTTCTACAAACGGCTCGTGGACGGCTTGCTCCACGCGGGAATTACCCCGATGATTACGCTCTACCACTGGGACTTGCCTGCCGAGCTGCAGGATTGCGGCGGCTGGGCGAACCGCGACTGCGCCAAGTGGTTTGCCGACTACGCCTGCCTGATGTTCCGCGAACTGGGCGACCGTGTGCCCCTTTGGGCAACGCTCAATGAGCCGTGGGTCGTGATGGCGCTGGGCTACATTTGGGGTCAGCATGCGCCTGGCATGCGCGACATCGGCGCTGCTGCAAAAGCGGGACACCACATGCTGCTCGGACACGGTAAAGCGGTGCAGGCATTCCGCGCCCAGAGCCTGCCCGATGCGCAAATCGGCATCGTGACCAATCTCGGACCGCAACAGCCTGCCAGCGACAGCCCGCAAGACCAGATGGTCGCTGCCCTGTGGCATAACTTCATCAACCGCTATTTCTTAGACCCCATCTTTCGCGGGGAGTACCCCGATACAGTGATGAACTTTATCGGCGAGTTCGCGCCCAAAGCCGCACCCGATGACATGCAAGTCATCCAGAGTCGTATCGACTTTTTGGGCGTGAACTACTACACGCGCAACGTGGTTGCCTACGATGCTAGCGACCCAATCGGCTCGCGCACTGTGTATCAGGAGGGCAAACTCCACACCGAGATGGGCTGGGAAGTGTATCCTGAAGGCTTGTATGAAATCCTGAGGTGGGTTCACGACGATTACGGCAACATCCCGCTGTACATCACCGAGAACGGCGCAGCGTTCGCCGATGCGCCCAACCCGCAAGGCGAGGTAGACGACCCCCTGCGCGTGGAGTACCTCAAGGCGCATCTGGAGCAGGCGTATCGCGCGATTCAGGACGGCATACCGCTCAAAGGCTACTTCTATTGGTCATTGATGGACAACTTCGAGTGGGCGTTCGGCTTCAGCAAGCGATTCGGACTGCTGTATGTCGATTATGAGACGCAGCGACGCCTGATGAAGTCCAGTGGACGCTGGTATGCGGAGTTCATCGCTGCGCAACGACAAGCGTAGGTTCGCCAATTTTGAGGCAATCGAGTTATAATTGCACAAGAGGAGGTCTCCGATGAATCGACGAGGCTTCACGCTGATAGAACTGCTCGTGGTGATTGCGATCATCGCGATTTTGGCGGCGATTCTGTTCCCTGTGTTTGCGCAAGCGCGTGAAAAGGCGCGTCAGACGACCTGCCTTTCGAACCTACGCCAGCTGGGTACTGCCTTCGAAATGTACCGCACGGATTGGGAAGGGCGCAACCCTGGACCTGCCGACGGCGGACGCTGCCCTGGCTCGTGGAATCCCCCCGATTGGCCCAGTTGGATGACAGGGTTCCGAGCCTACTTGGAGGGGCAGTGGGTACCATGTTTTCCGATACTTACTCGAGTTAGCGATCCCGACTCACCGGTCAGCTCCTTCTGGCTGCTGTACGGGCATGTGACTCGCGGCGCAATTTACCTGTATGTGAAAAATCCCGATGTGTACATCTGCCCCTCCGATCGACGCGGACGCGAGAAGCGCCTCAGCTACTCGATGAATGCAGTGGCGGGGTTCATCCCGGAGCAGGTAGTGGAGCGTCCTGCTGAGTTCGTGTACCTGATTGATGAGGGCGAAACCCTCAACGACGGCTACTTCTGGGCAATTGCAGCGGGATCCGCTGGTCCTCGGATGGTCGACTGCCCCTCGATTATGCATGCGAACGGCGCGAACTTTCTATTTTTTGATGGGCATTCGAAGTGGGTGCGGGCGACCCATCCGCGCGAGCGGGCACGCATAGACCAGTGCCTCGATACAGTGCCCAAACATTACTTCTGCCCCAAGATACCTTTCCCTGAGTCGGCGCAGTATCGGGGCGGGTGCGAGCGCGCTCCGTAGGGGTATACTCGCCCCGATGTTCCGCACAGTGTTGGTCGCGAATCGGGGCGAGATTGCGCGGCGCGTAATTCAGGCGTGCCGCGAGCTGGGCATCCGCGCGATTGCGGTCTATTCAGAAGCGGACGCTGACGCGCCGTTCGTGCAGGAGGCGGACGAGGCGTACCTGCTGGGCGGTGCGCCCGCCGTTGAGAGTTACCTCAACATCCCGCGCATCTTGGAAGTGGCGCGTCAATCGGGCGCGGAGGCAATTCATCCAGGCTACGGGTTCCTGTCCGAGAATGCCGACTTCGCTGAGGCGTGTGCCCAGGCGGGCGTGGTGTTCATCGGGCCGCGCCCTGAGGTGATTCGGTTGCTCGGTGATAAGGGCGCCGCGAAGCGGGCGGCTCTGCGTGCGGGCGTTCCAATTGCCCCTGGCTACAACCCTGAACACGCCGCCACGCCCGAAGAGCTGCTGAACGCCGCGCACCAGATAGGCTTCCCCGTGTTGCTCAAAGCGGTGGCAGGGGGCGGTGGGAAGGGCATGCGTGTCGTGGAGACGCCTGATACCTTCTTGGAACTGGTGGAGAGCGCTGCGCGCGAGGCTCAGAACGCCTTCGGCGACCCCCGCTTGATGCTGGAACGCTACCTCCGCCGCCCGCGCCACATCGAAGTGCAAATCCTCGCAGACCAGCACGGCAGAGTAATGCACCTGTACGAGCGCGAATGCTCCATCCAGCGCCGCTACCAGAAAATCGTCGAAGAAAGCCCTTCGCCCGCTTTAGACGCGCCCACGCGCACTGCCCTTTGCGACGCCGCCATCCGCCTTGCCGAGACCGTCGGCTACACCAACGCAGGCACAGTAGAGTTCCTCTACGAGGAGACGCCCGAAGGCTGCCAGTTTTACTTTATGGAAGTCAACACGCGCCTGCAAGTGGAACACCCCGTAACGGAGATGGTCACAGGCGTCGATTTGGTGCAGTGGCAGATTCGAATCGCGGCGGGCGAGCGATTGGAGTTGGCGACACCTGTGCAGCGCGGGCACGCGATTGAGGCGCGCCTATATGCGGAGGACCCTGAAAACGACTTCGCGCCGTCGCTGGGCACGCTCGTGGCATACCAGCTGCCCCATCTGCCCGGCGTGCGCTTCGATTCGGGCGTGGAAGCAGGTTCGGTCATCACCCATCACTACGATCCAATGATAGCGAAGGTCATCGCGCACGCGCATGACCGCGCCAGCGCCATCCGCCGACTTATAAATGCTCTGGAGCAGACCGTCGCTCTCGGCGTGCGCACGAATCAGGCATTTCTGATCGAGCTGCTGCGCCATCCCGCTTTTCTGGCGGGTGCGCTGCACACGGGCTTTCTTCAAGAACACCGCGTCGCCGCCGAGCCGAGCCAGCCGCCAGAGGGCGTGCTGCTCGCATTAGCACTGCTGGAACCGCTTACGCGCTCTCAGACGCGCCCTGCTGCTGCGGGCGGCGCGCCAGACGCCGTTCTGTGGTCGCCGTGGGAGCGCTTCGGCAGGTGGCGAGTGGGCAGCGGATAAGTGCCTCTGATGCGAACTCGCCTCAATCGGGCAGGTTCGTTTCCAAAATCGCTTGACAGCAGTCAATCAGGCGTATTGTACCGATGAACTTGCCCTCGCCCTGCACAGGGAGCGTGTCCAACTCGTGTTGCAGCATAGTTACAACAGCTTCCTCAACGGGCGCCTGCTCACTCAGTACAGGTGGGTCGTGCATCATCCATTCGGTGATAAGGCTGTCTTTGCGGGCATGGGCATACGAGCGAAACGGGGCAAGATGTGGGATTGGCACTTGACGCGCCGCGACCTGCCACTCGGCAAACAGCGCGTTGAACACCTGCCGTTCCGTAACCAGCCCGATGACGACACCATCCTCATTCAGCACGGGCAGCGCGGTGGCTTTATACAAGTCCAACTTGTCCACGGCGTCCTGCAAGGTGGCGGTTTCGCTCAGGTACGGCGCGTGGGTGTCTACGAACTCTAAGACGCGCATAGGTTTACTCCTGCACAAGTTTAGCGAATACTTGAGAATTCCTACTGCATAGCGTCGGCGTCTCGCCGACGAGCGTGGCTTGGGCGTCTCGCGCATGCAGTTGCACGGGCGGGATTGCCCGTGCCACGAGCGTGGCTTGGACAGTGCTGCCCAAGCACGGCACGGACAAGACTGTCCGTTTGGAAGCACTTACCAATCGGGGTTTCAAACGGCACAGTATTCTGAACGGCTGAAGCCGTTCCTGTGTAGACCAAGCCGACCTGCGTCGGCTGTAGCCCGCGTAGGCGGGCTTGGTTTGCACAGCAACGGCTTTAGCCGTGTTTCACTTGACACCCTAATCGGTATAAGAAACGGCTTCCGCCGTCCCTCTCGCACGCGCGCTAAGAGCGCATCTGCGCGACTTCGCGGATAATCGCCAGCGTCAAGTCCACACTCTTGGCGAGGTCGTCAATCCGCACGAACTCTTCGTGCGTGTGGATGTTCTGGTGGGCGGTGCCGACGACGCAACAGGGCAGCCCGCGCGCGATGAAAATGTTCGCGTCCGCGCCACCCCCTGTGGGGCGCATCGGCGCGTCCATACCCAGCTGCTTCAGCGCACGACGCACCACTTGCACAGGCAGGTCATTTTCCGTGAGCGTGTAGCCCTCGTAGTGGCGATGAATCTCGATCACGGTTTGACCGCCGAACAGGTGCGCTGCGCGTTCGAACAGGTACAGCATATGCCCGACTTGCGCGTCCAGTTTTGCGCGGTCGAGGCTGCGCGCCTCTGCCGTGATGAGCACCTCAGGGCACACCACATTCGTCGCGTGCCCGCCACGAATCGTGCCGATGTTGGCAGTGGTTTCCTCATCGATGCGCCCCAGTTTCATCTGGCTAATCGCGTATGCGGCAATCTGGATGGCGCTGACACCCTTCTCAGGCTCCACGCCCGCATGGGCAGGCTTGCCCAGAATGCGAATGTCCATCGTATCGTGGGTGGGCGTCTGGATGATAACCGTGCCGACGGGCGGTCCTGTGTCGTACACAAAGCCGAAATCGCTGTCCACCAGCGAGAGGTCTAACGCCCGCGCACCTTTCAGCCCAATCTCCTCGCACACGGTGAAGATGAGCTGGATTTGCCCGTGCGGGAGGTTGTTCTCCACCACGATACGAATCGCTTCCAAAATC
>JANXCK010000265.1 GCA_025060055.1 Fimbriimonadales bacterium
GGAGAACCCCGACTTCAAAGTGGGCACGCGCGTGAAGGTCAACGAGGCGTTTGCGGTGATTGGCGACTTGGGCTATCACCCTGCAGGACCTGTGGTCAAGGTGCAGGAGGTACTGGAGGGGGATCGCCTGCGCGTCGGGACTGACCCGCAAGGCATGACCTCGCGCATCGTGTTCCGCTCCACCGACCTGTCGGAGGTGCTGATTAAGCCCGGCGACGAGGTGCGCCTCGAACCCAACTACAAAGTTGCCATCGAACACATCCCTCATCAGGAAGTGCGCGACTACTACTTCGAGGAAGTGCCCCCCATCGAGTGGCATCAAATCGGCGGGCAGGAAGAGGCGATTCGGCTCATCCGCGAGACCATCGAGCTACCGATGCTCCACCCCGACATTTTCAAGAAGTTCGAGAAGCAGCCGCTGAAGGGCATCCTGCTGTACGGTCCGCCCGGCTGTGGCAAGACACTGATTGGCAAAGCCACTGCCTATAACCTCACGCGCCAGTACTCCGAGCGGCTCGGCAGACCCGTAAAAGAGTACTTTATGTACATCAGCGGTCCCAAGATTCTGAACATGTGGCTGGGCGAGACGGAGCGGATGGTGCGCGAGATTTTCGCAATCGCCCGTGAGAAGGCGCGCGAGGGCTACCTCGTGTTCATCTTCATCGACGAGGCGGAGTCCATCTTGCGCACGCGCAGTTCGGGCAGGTGGCTGAATATCTCGAACACTGTCGTACCGCAGTTCTGCGCCGAGATGGACGGCTTGGTGAGCCTCGAGAATGTGGTGGTGATGCTCACCTCCAACCGCCCCGACTACATCGACCCTGCAATTCTGCGTCCGGGGCGCATCGACCGCAAGGTGAAGGTGCGCCGCCCTGACCGCGATGCGACGCGCGAGATTTTCGGGATTTATCTGACGCCGACGCTGCCGCTGGATCCTGACTTCATACGCGAGTACGACACGCCCGCCGAAGCGCGTGAGTGTCTGATTGAGCAGGCGGTACAGTACCTGTGGCGCAAAGCGCCCGATACCGAGTTCCTGCAGGTGTACCTGCGCAACGGCGGCGTGGAGACGCTCTACTGGCGCGACTTGGTCAGTGGCGCGCTCATCAAGTCGGTGGTCGATCGCGCCAAAGAGTTCGCCATTCGCCGCGCGATTGAGGAGCCAAGTGTGGAACACGGCTTGCGCCCCGACGACCTCAAACGCGCCATCGAGATGGAGTACCGCGAGAACGAAATCTTCCCCAAGTCTGATGTGATGGAAGACTGGCTCAAGCTGATTGACTACGAGCCAGAGAACGTGGCGAGCGTGAAGCCCATTCGCCCTGGCGCAAGCGGGGACGATTTGCGACGGACGGTTATCTGATTAGCCTTCATACTCTGAACCCCCTCTCCCATGCGCGGGAGAGGGACTGAGCTGACAGGGGCACATCCGCTCGCTTCCGCTCGCGGGCAGCACAGCTTCTCGTTTTTGAGGGCGCGCACGGGGGCGCGCCCCTACACGGCACATTCGCTCGCTTCCGCTCGCAGGCAGCACAGCAGCGTAGGTATACTCTTCAGCGATGTCGGCTACAGTGCGCCTTATCACGCTGGGCTGCGCTAAGAACGAGGTGGACTCGGAAGAGATTGCGGGCGTGCTGCAACGCGCGGGCTACCAGCTCGACCCCCATACCGACACGCCCGATGTGGTGATTATCAACACCTGCGGTTTCTTGGAAGCGGCACAGCGTGAGGGGATGCAAGTCATCCGCGAGGCGTTGCAGCTGAAACGGCAGGGCAAAACGCAGCGCGTCATCGTAGCGGGTTGCATGGTGCAACGCTTGGGCGACTCGCTGAAGCAGTTGTTGCCCGAAGTGGATGCGTGGGTGGGCGTGGGGCAGATGGCGCGTTTTGCGGAAATCGTCGACTCCACTCGCCTTGCCCGTCAGCCGCTTGTCGACATTCAGCCGCCGCACCACCGCTGGGCGGATGTGTCCAGCCGCCTGCGTAGCCGCGCCCCGTGGACGGCTTACCTCAAAGTTTCCGAAGGCTGCGACCACAAATGCACTTTTTGCACCATTCCCTCGTTTCGCGGCAGGCATGTCAGCAAGCCCATAGAGCGTGTACTGGAAGAAGCGCACTGGCTCGTGCAACACGGCGCGAAGGAGATTAATCTCATCGCGCAGGACACCACTCAGTACGGGTATGACCTCTACAAAAAGTGTATGCTACCCACCCTCCTGCATGCGCTGAACGAAATAGAGGGCATCGAGTGGATTCGTATCCACTACGCATACCCTTCGCGCATTACCGATGAACTGATTGAGACGATGGCGTTGCTGCCGAAGGTGGCAAAGTATTTGGATGTACCGTTGCAGCATGCGGACGCCAAAATCTTGCGTGCGATGTGTCGCCCTGGCGACGGCACATCCTACTTGAATATGATTGCCAAACTCCGCGCTGCAATGCCTGAAATCGCCATCCGTACCACCTTTATCGTCGGGTTTCCGGGAGAGGGCGAGGAGGAGTTTCAGAATCTGCTGCGCTTTATGCAAGCGGCGCAACTGGATCGTGTAGGGGCGTTCATCTACTCGCGCGAGAAGGGCACGCCCTCCGCGCAAATGCCGCACCAAGTGCCGTTTCGGGTCAAGCGCGAGCGGTTCGACAGGCTGATGCGCTTCCAGCAACCGATTTCGTTGGCACGCAACCAGCAGTTCGTGGGCAAGACACTGCGCGTGCTAATAGAAGGCTATAGCGACGACGGCACATACGCCATCGGGCGTTCCCATCGTGACGCGCCCGATGTGGACGGCTTGGTGTATGTGCGGAACTGCACAGTGCAGCCTGGCACGTTTGTGGAAGTGCAAATCACGAAAGCGGATGTGTACGACCTGTGGGGTGAGGTGCTGAGATGAAGCAACTCCTACTGCTCGACGTTGTAAGTCGTTGGCGAGACGCCAACGCGACGCAAACGCATGCGTCGCGTCAGCATTCCGCTGACGCACTGCGTCATTTGAAACCCTGATTGGTACGTGCCTCCAGCTTGAAATCGTCTCAATTCGGGGCGGTGGCTTTCCTGCCATCGCCTGCGACGGCAAGAATGCCGTCACACCAACCGCGCCCGCAGATTTCGGGACAATTTAATTTGGAGGCACTTATCAGTCTTGGTCAGGATCGAATGGGCTGATGTAGAAGCGGGGTTGCATTGCACCCGCATAGATGTTGCCCACGCCGTTGCGCGTACTGCTCCAGAACAACAGCAGGGACTCATCCAGCCCGCCATACGGGTCGTTGAACAGACTGCCCACTTGACGGAATTCCAGATTCGGCATCGCCCACAGATACAGTTCGTTCGTGGGCAGGTCAATAGGCACAGGCGAGGTGTATTCCACTTCGGTTGCGAACGAGCGGGCGAGGTTGCCCTCGTCGATCCAGCGCACCACGAGCGTCTCGGTGAGTGTGACGATGTTCCCCGCGCGGTCGCGCGCGATATACTGCACTTGTACCTGCTTGCCGAGGTCTTCGGTCGTGAAGTAAATGTTGCCTCGCGCAGCATCGTACTCATAGAAGCCGAGCTGCGACCCTGCGGGATTGTTCGCGGTGAGCTGCACAACGGCGTGGTTAGTGCCCTGCGCGACGCCGGATGCGCCCTCTTGCAAGGGTATCCGTCCGCGATCGGTCAATATCGGCGATTGCAAGCGCACACCAGGACGCAGCGTCTTGAAGAAGAAGTTGCCTGAGCTGTTCGGCGCAGCCCCACTGCGGCGGAACAGGAGCCACACGCGGTCTACGGACGGACGGTCACTAAGTTCACACCGACCGTTGCGCACTCCCTTGCGCACGGGCGAGTCGGCGGGACTCGCCTGGTTGTGGCGTGGGTTCATCGTGCGCTGGAACACAGCGCGGAGCTGCGAGTAGCTCCCTGCTGAGCCGGGCGCAATCGCGCTGATTCGGTACA
>JANXCK010000012.1 GCA_025060055.1 Fimbriimonadales bacterium
GCGACTGAAGTCGCCCCCACACAAACGAAACCCCGCCTATGCGGGGTTGCTTAGCCCTGTGCAGGCAGGGCTTTGTTTGTATGGGAGCGAGTTCACTCGCAAAGGATTGTTGAAGTGTTACTTCCCTTACACGCTCCCAGAGACTGTTTAGGAAATAGACGGCTGAAGCCGCTCCTACGCAAACCAAGCCTGCCTACGCGGGCTAACACCTATCGGGGTTTCAAGCGTCGTTATGCCCTCACCCCAGCCCCTCGCCCGCGTCGCGGGAGAAGGGAGCCGTCAGGAGGTAGGGGCGAGGTGACCTCGCCCCTACACTTCCCCCTTGCCTACGCAGTGGGCGAGGGAGCAAAGAGGTGAGGGTAATACGGCGTCTGAAACCCCAATCGGTATAATCTTGTCGGGAGGATGACTATGAGCTTTCGCGTCAACGGAGACACAAGGCGGTGGCTCTCTCCTGCTGCTGCGGTGTGCTTGCTTGTTTTCCTTGCTAACTGCGGCGGTGGGGGCGGAGGCGGCGTTAGCCCGCTGCCCCCCGCGACAGAGCTAACCATCAACGGAACCGTGACAGTGCCTTTCGGAACCCCGCGCTCGCGCTCGTTGACAGGTGAAGCGCTGCCTAACGCGACTGTGCGTGCGCTGCTGGCGTTCCCCCCGAATACCTTGATTACCCAGTCCACGACCGACGCCGATGGACGCTACACCCTGACCATTCCGAGCGAGTATGTCGGGCGCGACCTGCTGATTGTGGCAGAAAAGACCGTGAACAACCAGCGTGTGCGTGTCACTGCGCTGATTCCGTCGCTGCCAGCGCAAGGCTACGCGGGGGCAAACCTCGACGCCTACACCACGCTGGCGACTGAAGAGATACTGCGGTATGCGCGTGAGCAGAACCTGAACGCGCTTTCGCCCAACGGCGTGGCGACAGTGGTCGATCGCGTGCGCGATGCCCTGCGCAACCGCTTCAGCCTCAGCTTGGTGGTGGGGCAAACGCTACCTGAAAATATCGGCGACGGCTTGCAGGACGCGGAGCTGCGCAACCAGGTTCGCCCACGCGTGCAGGAACAAGCGCAGAACTTGCGCCCGCCTACAGGCGATGTCGCCGTCGCCAAAGGCATGATGCAGATGCTGCGCGACTATGGCACGGCGTGGCTTGATCGAGGCAACGAGGAGACCCTGCGCTTTGAAGCCGCCGTGCGCCGACAGCAACAACTTATCGAGAACGAAATTGCGACCCCGCTGGAAGCGTTAGGCGAGCGCGGCGTGAACTTCGTCGTGCGCATCTTGGGACTGGAAGAGCGTCGAGGCTTTCTCAACCCTTCTATTGAAGGACGCCCGCCCGGACGCTACCGCGAGACGCAGCCGTATCCAGGCGGGTATGTGCTGGAGCGTATCGGCGACACCGCGGATAATCGCACCTGGATTGTGGAAAGCGGGCAGCTCACCTGCACCGTCACCACTGCCAACCCGCTGGACGAGTTCACGCTTAGCCCCGACGCAGGGCGCATCAGCGTCTCTACACGAAAGCAGGGCGATATGCGCGTGCAGTACGACGGCGTTTTTGAGGTGACCCAGCGCGACTCGAACGGGAATGCCACTCAGATCCGCGTGCAGATAACCCTAACGGACGGACAGCTGCGCGAGCCGATTCGCTTCAACGGCACGGCGAACACCACCCCGCGCAACGACGGCAGCTTCCGCACCGTCAGCCTCAGCGGAAACCTGCAAAGCCAGTTCGCCGAACTGACTGTGACGAACCTCGTGTACGATACCTACCCTGTTAGCGAGCGCGTCAAACAGATCAGCGCAGGGCGCATTCAGGGTGTGCTGAAAACCGAGCGCGGACCTGTGATTGACCTCCAGAACCTGAACATCACCTTCACAGACGGCAACCCACCTATCGAGAACCTGCAGCAGTTCACCCTGCAGTCGCTGAACTTCTCATCGGAGAATCGCACGCTTGTTCTGCGCGATGTGAACGCGCAGTTCCAGCGTGTCGGCGGCGCACTGCGCCCTGTGCGCTTGCAGGCATACGCAGAGTATCGCACGCCTAACGATACGCTGGTCGGTCAGGTCGATGCACGCTGGGAGAACCCCACAGCGCTTGACCCACTGGAGGCGAACTTTATCCCGATCAACCAGTTCCCGCGCGGCAACTTCGAGTTCAACGGCAACCTCACACCGCGTATCGGGCGACGCGCACTCGTCTACTGCAACATCGTTTCCGAGCCGACGCTTAGCCCCGCACGCGTGCGCACCACGCTGCGCATCGACTTCGGCGATGAACGCATGCAGGGCGAGTTCGTGGGCAACTTGCGCGTCCAGAGCGGTCTGGTCGAGCGCGAACGCCTGTTCCAGACCGCCACGCTGCAGATGACTCACGCGCCGTCCAACTTCCGGATGGAGCTGAGCTACAGCTTAGACAACGACGCAGCGTCGGGAGTCATCAGGAAGCCCGACGGCGCAGAGGTGGCGCGCGTGGGCAAGGCGAACACACTGGGCTTGCCTGACTTAGGCAACGCTTACCTCGTGCGCTATACGGACGGCACTTTCGAGACCGTGAACTCGCTGCTCAGTCTGGAAGATTGAGGCGCCCCTGTCTGGGGAGGGCTTATCGCCCTCCCCGCGGTTTGATAATGTGGCTAACAGCGTGCGTGCTGACACCGCTTGCCAGCCCGCAGGCGGTATTCGTCTCGCCCCACCGATTCCTGCCCGCAGAGCCTGAAGCCCCCACACGCTTTTTGGAGACTCAGGTGCTTTACGCTGCAGATACGAATGTACGCCCACTGCTGCGCAAGGCGCGCCTCGCGGATTTCGATGCGGCGCGAAGCTACCTCACAGGCGCTGCGGCTTGCGAAGCCCGATTGCGCTGGGATTGCTGGGAACTGCGCTACGGCTACGGTCAAGCCGACCTGTTTGAAGGCGATGCGGGCGCGGCGCGTCTGTTCCTTGAAGCCGAGCAGAAACGCCTGCGTCCCGACACCAGTTATCCTGTGAACGCAACGCTGAACCGCTCCGCTATCCATCGCTGGATGCTGGCGTATCATGGCGAGACAGTGCTATCTGATGCTCGCGTGCGCTACCAGATAGGGCTGAGCTATTACCGTCTGCAGCGTGTGCAACAGGGCTGGCTGCAAGGGCAGAAACAGAGCGACTCGTTCGCAGGTGCACTGACGCTGTTGACCACGCGCGGCGTGCCTGCCGCGCAAATCGGGGGCGATGGTTACGCCCTGAGCGCAGGTCTCACACTCGCTGCAGAGGGCTGGAGCGCCAGCGTTTTCGTGGACAACCTCTGGAGCCAGCTGCGTGTGCGCAAACTCCAGCGTGTAGAGGCGACGGTTCGCGTGAATCAGCTCACGCCTGATGCTGACGGTTTTCTGCGTGCGCCGCCGTTTCTGGAGGGGCGTGTGTCCGAAATAGCACTGCGCCGCGTGGCGCGCCCGCAAGTCGAGTTGGCGTTATGGCGACGCGAACGAACGCGCCGCTACGGGCTTATCGCCGCGCAGCATGACCGATGGCAAGCCGCCCTCACCTTCGGTTGGGAGATAGGGGACGGCGCACTCTGGGCAGCGTACTGGCAGCCTCGCCCGATGCTCTGGATAGGCTACGCGGGGCGACACTGGCGCCTGATGCTCGGCGCAGATACATTCCAGCGCGACACCCTCCGCCGCCTCTACGCCGAAGTCCGCTGGCGCGTGCCGATTCAATAGTCTCACACAATCCTGCGCTCTACAATCGCCACAGGGTCGAAAGTGCGCAGTCGCCAGCCAATCGTGAACAGCGCAAACGCCAGCACCATCACGGGCACGGGCAGCGTGTATTGGTATGCAATCGGGTCAAACGGCTCGATATACAGCCCGCGCGGCTCCATGATGCGCACCTTTGCCCAGAGTAGGATGCCCATCGCGCTCAGCACGCCCAGCAGCCAGCCCAGCGCGACCACCGTGATCGTCTCCAGCGAGACGCGCGTGAGCAAGCCCAGCCGCGTGAAGCCAATCGCCTGCAGCAAGCCGAACTCCACCAGCCGCTGCTGAAAGTAGATATTTGCCAGCAGTCCCGTCATCGTCGCCAGCATCACAGCGACCACCACCACCACAATCCCCGTGATGAAGTAGAGGTTCTTGAAAGCGCGGTGCGTCTCTTCCTGCAGCTCGGCGTAAGTCCACACGCGCGCCTGTTCGCCCTTGAAGTTCTCGCGCAGCCACTTGTCTAACTTGGGCTGGTGGCGCGGCTCATCGGCGAAAATCAGCAGGTTGCGCGTGGGCGGGAAGTAGTTGTCGCGGACAAACTCCAGCGAGCTAATTGCCAGCCAAGTATCGCCCTTCAGCACGCCCACCACCCGCACGGGCACAGGCGCGTACTGGTCGGGAATGAACGGCGACAGCACCACATCGCCGAGTTTGAGATTCTTATTGCGCATCAGCGGCTCCGAAAGCACCACAGCTGCCTCGCCGGGCTTGGGATAGCGCCCCTCGTGCAGCACGAGCCGACAACGCGCTGCCAGTGGCTCCATCTGCGCCTGCTCCAGTCCGAAAATCACGAACGGCATCTTGCCCACGATGGTCTCCGCGTTCATAAAGCACACCACCGTCTCATACGACGCGCTGTAGTAAGGAGCCTGCTCGATGCGCTCTACAAGTTCCCGCTTGAGCTTGCTGGCGCCGCGCGGGGTAATCGCTGCGAAGTAGCGGTTGTAGTCATAGATTTTCAGAATCGTGCGGTCGATGGAGTTGAGCAGCGCGACAACACTGGCGATGGTCAGCACCGCCAACGCCAGCACCAGCGTCAGGGGCAGGCTGCGCCCTGGATTGCGCACTAAGAACAAAATCGGCGAGAGCGGATGGCGACGCGGCATACCCCGCATGATACCAAAAACAATCGCTGGAGACATAGCCTCTCGGCAGGGTATACTGAGGCGACGAATGCACGCGCCGCTACGGATTGGGCTTATTGGCGCAGGCGGAATCGGGCGTCATTTGGCGTGGCAGCTGCGCCCGCTTAGCGAGGCGGAACTGGTAGGCGTGTACGACGCCGATGTTGAACTGACCCAACGCGCCGCAACGGAACTCGAGGTGCGCCCCTACAAGAGCCTGCGTGCCCTGCTGCGCGACCCCAACCTCGACGCCTGCATCCTCGCCACACCGCCCCACACGCACTACAAGCTCGGCATGCAAATCCTGCAACATGGCAAGCACCTGTTCTGCGAGAAGCCGCTCGCGCTGACCGTTCGCCACTGCGACGCGCTCCTGCAAGCAGCAGACGCGGCGAACCGTATCCTGATGGTGGGGCAGGTGCTGCGCCTGTTTCCGCTGTTTTGGCAATCGAAGCAGTGGCTTCAGGCAGGAGTTATCGGTATACCGATTGCCGTCCACCTGCAGCGGCGCGGCTTCGAGGTGAACCTGTTCCGTCAAGGCTGGCGTGCTGACCCCAAGCAGAGCGGGGGTATGCTGCTGGAAATGAATGTGCATGAGCTGGACTACCTGCGCTGGCTCTTTGGCGAGATCGAGGTGCTGGCAGCACAAGGCAGCCACCCGTATGCCGAACCGAACTGCGTGCAGCACTGGCACGCCCTGCTGCGCTTTGAAAGCGGGGTTATCGGCACGATTGAGTGCAGTATTGTTGACCCGCTGGGTGGCTACATCGTGCGCATCGTGGGCACGGAAGGCGCGATGGAACACACGGGATTCAGCGGCGCCATCCGCTACAGACGGCACGGCAGCCAAGAGGTGAACCTGACCCCAGAGGAGATTGGCACGCCTGAACCGTACTTGTGGGAGCTGCGCAGCTTCGTGCGAGCGATTTTGTACCACGAGCCGCTGCCCTTCGACGGCTACGACGGGCGGATGGCGGTAGCCAACGCGCACGCCGTGCTGCGCAAGATGGGACGCCCCGCGTAAACACGAGTTAGGTATAATCGTTCCCGTGCTGTTAGGCATCGATGTCGGCAACACCCACACCGTGTTGGGCGTTTATGAGTCGGCGCGCTGGCACGCGTGGCGCGTGCATACCAACCCCGCCCGCACGGAAGATGAACACTACATCCTGATTCGCGCTTTGCTGGAAGCGGAGGGGCTAACCGCAGCAATCTCAGGTGTTGCCATCTGCTCGGTCGTACCTGCCTTAGAGGAGCCGTTGCGCCACTTGGCGCGTCGCTGGCTGCAGTGCGAGCCGTTGTTCGTCTCATCCGAGCTGGATTTGGGGTTCACCATCGATTACGCACCGCCGAGCGCCGTGGGCGCCGATCGGCTGGCGAACGCCGTTGCTGCCGTGCAACGCTTCGGCAAGCCCGTGATTGTGGTCGACTTCGGTACAGCAACGACCTTAGATGCCGTCTCGCGCGAAAATGTGTATGTCGGCGGCGCGATTTTGCCCGGCGTGGAACTGATGCTCGAATCGTTGGCAGGGCGCGCGGCGCGCCTACCCCGAATTGCTTTGGAGGGCGCGTGCCAGCCCATCGGCAAAAGCACGCCTGAAAGCTTGCGCAGCGGCGTGCTGCTCGGCTCCGCTGGCGCTGTGGAACACCTCATCCAACAGTTCAAGCAGCAGCTGGGTTCCGAAACGCCCGTCGTGGCAACGGGCGGACTCGCGCCACGACTGGCGCCTTATTGCGCAAGTATCCAGCACATCGAACCGATGCTCACCTTGGAAGGACTGCGAATCCTTTGGCAGCGTCATCATCAGGAGGTGCTATGAGTCAGGAGCGGCAAGCAGCGTGGAACCTGATTCGCGAGCGTGTCAAACAGCAAGTGACGGGGCGAACCCTCTACCGCGCCCTCGACGCGCTCCAACTGGTCACTATCGAAGGCGACACTGTCGTGCTGGGAATGCCCCACGAGGAATACCAGCTCGCGGGGCATCTGAACGCGCCCAGCGTGCGCAAATGGATCGAACAGTTCATAGAAGAGGCATACGCGATTCGCCCCCAACTGGTGATTATTGAGGGCGTAACCCTTCAAGACTGGCAGTTGTACCAACGCAAGCAGGCGGAGTTGCGTCGGCTCAGCGAGCAGAGCGCACGCAAGCGAGAGACCGAGACGCGCACCTACACCACTTGGGAAGCAGTGTACGAGCAAGCGGGGCGTAAGTTCGCCGAGATTTCTGGGCGCAGCCTCGCCAGCAGCCGCGCACGCTACCTGAACGAAATGATTGAGTTCGTGCGCGAGGCGCTTCAACGAATCCCCATCGAGACCGAAGCGGACGAACGGCAGCTGAATCGCGTGATTGAGCGCATCGCCACTAATGCCGACGCCCCCGCCGCGCTCGTGGGATGGCTCATCCTGTATGCCCCGACCCACGCACGCATGGAGCCATGAACCGCGTCCGACGGCGTGAACGCCTGCTAATCGGAATACTGGTCGTCGTGATGATGATAGGCGCGCTCACGCTCATCCGCTCTCAGCCGTGGGGACGGATTGACCTGCGCCCGCTCAAGCCGAACACACCGAACTGGATTGTCTGCGCGCGCCTCGACAGCGACGCCCGCGGCGACCTGATGGTGATTCTGCCCGACGGACGCACGCAGATGCTCACTCAAGACGCCTTCGACGACCGCAGCCCCGACTGGGCGCCCGACGGCAAAAAAATCGTGTTCTCTTCCAACCGACGCGACTATGTGTATCAACTGTGGACGATTGATCCCGATGGCAAAGGGCTGCAGCAGCTCAGCCTCGGCGGCGGCGCCAAGCTCGCGCCCGTCTTCGACCAAGACGGCGCACACATCCTACACATCGCGCAAGGGCTGGTGACGGAAATCGACGCCAAAGGACAACACGCAGCGCAGCTTATCCCCTCGCCCGCGCAGATGGTACAAGTGCGCGATCAGTACGGACAGATTGCGTTCCGCTACGCCAAGCGCGTCGACCCGAACCTCATCGCCGCCGTGCAGCGCATCGACGAGGGCGAACAAGCCGTGTTGCAGAACCTAACCGTCGCGCAGCGACAGTTTGCATTACCCGTTCTAATCGCAGGCGAGCAAGTTGACTTGGACTGGTCGCCCGACGGGCGGAGCTTGGCGGTCGGCGGCGCAGGACTAATCGTGCCCACGCCCGAAGGAGAACGACACATGGGCGGCATCATCCGCTTCGATTTGGAGGATCCTTCCTCACCGCAGCCCGCCGCGTTGTGGCTTTCGCCTGACAATACCCAAGCGGCGATTGAACTCGCATGGTCGCCCGATGGCGCGCGCGTGGCGTTTGTGCTGTGCGAGCGGCGTAAAAATGGCGAGTTGCGACGGCTTGGACTGGCGACCGTGCCCGAAGCGGGCGGCGCGCCCACCCTCATCGTGGAAGGTGAGGTCTACCACCCCGACTGGGCGCCCGACGGACAGCACCTCGTATTCGCGATGGGCAAGCCAGGCGAGCGACAGATCTATACCATACGCATCGACGGCACAGAACTCAAGCCACGAACTCAGTCAGGCGACCACATCACCCCACGCTGGTCGCCCGCAAAGTAACGCTTTTGGCTATAATATTAGATGGAGGGTATCGGTATGCAGAAATGGTTCGTCGCACTGGTGCTACTTGGGTGCTGGACACTGGGCGAGGCGCAGAATCGCCCCAACGCACCGACTCTGCCTGAAAATGTGGCAAAAATAGAACACGACCAACTTAAACGAGCGATCAACTTGCTTTCGAAGGGCGAGTTCGCAGAAGCAGAGCAGCTCATCAGGCCCACTGTGATTCCTGCCACGGTTCGCGTGTACGGCAGCTGGGCAACGATTCCGATCGATCTGCGCGAGGGGTTCCGCCAAGCAGCCATCGAGGCGGTTCAGAACTGGAACACCGCGCTGGGCGGCACTCCGCGCATCGAGTGGACTGACGACGAGCGCACTGCCGATGTGCAGATTGTGTTCGAGGAGGATGTCGCCGAGATTACGGCGGGGCAGTTCCGCTTGATGCACGGGCGTGCCAAGCTGCTTTTGCCTCCTGCGCAGGGCGACCGTCGGCGTGTGCGTGCGCGCATTGCCACTTACATTCCCTACACCGAGATGCCCCAATCGGCGAAGGCGGTCGCGCACTTGGTGGGGCAAGCCATCGGTGCGTACTTGGGGCTGGGCGAAAGCCAGAAAGACACCGACCTGATGGGACCTGTCTGGAACAGCGAAGATCTGCCTACCGCGCCCACACGCGAGGAGGTTGAGCGAGTGCGTGCGCTGGCACAAGTGCGTGCCGCGCTCAGCAACTATGTCGCCCGCCGAATCCAAATTTACCTGCCTAAGCCGAAAATCGTGCTGGCAGCACTGGAACATGACTTCGGCGAGATTATGCAGGGCGACACTGTAAAGCACACCTTCGTTGTCAAGAACGAAGGCGATGCACCGCTGGAGTTGACCAGCGTGCGCCCCAGCTGCGGCTGTGTCACCCCACACTTTGACAAAGTGATCGAACCAGGCAAAGAGGGCAAGATTGAGGCGGAGCTGCGCTCAGCAGGCTTTCGTGGCATGCAGATCAAAACCATCCAGGTCACTACCAACGACCCTGACAACCCGAACCTGACCCTGCGCCTCACCGCCAACATCCGAGTCGCTATTGAAGTACGCCCCAGCGAGCAGATTCCCATCACGCTCAAGAGCGATACACCCACCATCCAGGAGGTGGAAGTGGTCTCTAACACCAACACGCCACTGGAGCTGCAGGATGTGCGCGTGAATGTACCCTTCGCGACTGCTGAGGCGCAAAAAATCGATGACAAGCGCACCAAAATCACTATTACGGTCAATCCCGATGCGCCACCTGGACGCAACACGATTCTGGTGACCGCTCGTACCAACTCTACGGCAACGCCGCAAGTTAACATCGCGCTGAACTACGAAAAAGGGATTGTGGTAACGCCCACCACTGTGTTCTTCGGCGCGATCAACTCGGCAACGCCCCTGCCAATCGAGCGCGTGGTCACGGTCAGCCGCAGCGACAAGGGCTTCCAGGTCAAAAAGTTCGAGGTCGATGACCCAAACATCGAGGTCAAGCACGAGTCGACTGCG